>CAMYAA010000271.1 GCA_947253615.1 uncultured Sutterellaceae bacterium | reverse complement strand
ACGAGATCTAGTACGGTCTCGTGGGCTCGGAGATGTGTATAAGAGACAGGTCCCGGCACACAACACGACTGCACGGGTCTTAAAAACAACCCCCGTTTGCGTGACAACACCAGTGACTTGGCCATTTTCAACCACCAAGTCGTCCACCGCTTGTTGGAATAACCAAAGATTTTCTTGGTTTTCCACACGCAATCTCATGGCACGACGATACAACTGTCGGTCAATTTGAGCACGTGTAGCACGTACAGCTGGCCCTTTCGAGCTATTCAAAATACGAAATTGAATACCAGCTTCATCCGTGACTTGCCCCATGGCACCACCGAGGGCATCCAATTCTTTAACAAGATGCCCCTTACCAATCCCACCAATCGAAGGATTACAAGAGAGTTGACCAATGGTATCAAGATTGTGCGTAATAAAGATTGTCTTACGCCCCATACGAGCGCTGGCTAAAGCCGCCTCAATCCCAGCATGGCCACTACCAATGACAGCCACTTCAAAAGTTTCTGGAAAAATCATTTCTTTTCTTCAATAAGAACACACTGTTCTTGAGTTATTTACCAATACAAAAACGACTAAAGATCATGCCCAACAGATCATCGGCAACAAACTCGCCCAAGATCTCAACTAAGCTCTCGCTTGCTAAACGAAGCTCTTCAGCGAGTAGATCAATATTCGTGACATTCTCACCAAAAGCGATGGCTTGAGCCACGTGTCCCAAAGCTGTTTCCAATGCCTTTAAATGACGTTCTCGTGCCATAAAAAGACCATCAGATTGCGTTTGCATACCCACAGCTTCGAGCAACGTGGAACGTAAAGCGTCTAATCCATCGCCCGTTTTTACAGAGACCCCCAACACTTTGGCTGAAGAGTTCACCTGCCTTTCCGCGTCAATCAAGGCTTGTACATGATTGCAGGCATCAATTTTATTCAATACGGTCACAATAGAAACATTGGAACGTGTTTTTTTCAAAATACGCTCGAGTGTTTCAGCATCGTCAGAAATATGACCTGAGGCATCTTTGAGGTACAAGACCACTTCAGCCTTTTCAACCTCAGCCATTGCTCGTTCAATACCTTTCTTTTCAACCGTATCATCGGTTTCTCGAATACCTGCGGTATCAACCACGCATAACGGCACACCATCAATCGCAATCCAGTGCTCGATTTTATCTCGTGTTGTCCCAGCGATATCCGTCACAATAGCGACTTCTTCACCAGCTAATGCATTCAATAAGCTGGACTTGCCGACATTCGGGCTTCCGACAATGGCAACCATTACCCCTTCACGAAGCACTTTACCTGACTGGGCATTTTGGAGGATATCGACCAATTGTTCATAGGCCTGATCGAGCTTCTCGAAAATATGCCCACGATTCAAATGATCCACTTCCTCTTCAGGGAAATCGAGTGTGGCTTCAACATAAGCACGTAATTCTTTGAGTTGCTCATCAACTGAGCGAACCTTCTCTGAAAAGACCCCAGAAAGACTGCGTTGTGCAGCCTGCAGAGCAGACTCACTCATAGCGCCAATCACGTCAGCAACGGCTTCCGCTTGAGCTAAATCCATGCGACCATTCAAATAAGCACGTTTGGTAAATTCACCGGGTTCAGCCAAACGGAACCCTAACGATTTACAACGATCTAAACAGGCTTTTTGAATCATCTTCATGAGCACTGGGCCACCATGGGCCTGAAGCTCAATAACAGACTCGCCGGTATAACTACGCGGACCCTTAAAGAACAACACAATGAGATCATCAAGTTTTTCACCTTGAAAACCATAAAACGAATGCAAATGGGCATATCGCGGTTTCGGTGTAAAACCATCAGGAAACAAAGCCTCAAAAACGGCGGTTTCGAGCTCAGAAGGGAACGAAAGGCGAATAATCCCAATACCGCCACTCCCCGAGGGCGTTGCTATCGCAAGAATGGGATCTTTTTCAGAGTGCAACATGATGATTTCGATAAAATAAAAACAGTGTCTAAATCAATTAGCCAACCATCATAGGAACATAGACAAACCGATATGTCGCTTCACAATCAAAACAACTTACTCAGTTCTCAATTGCTCGGCGCCTTGATCGGTGTGCTAGCCGCTTTACCCATTGCAGCGTTTACCGCATCTCTGTTTGATGGAAGTTATCAATTACGAGCATGTATCTACGGAGGAATGCTTTTATGGGCCTGCGTAGGCGCGCTACTTATTTTTCTAAAGACTTACAAAGCGCCGAATCAAACGCTGACAAAATACCGGGTTTTATTATGGTGTTTATCTGTATGGATTTGGCCACTGATTTGGTGGGCATCTCGCGCTAAAAGATAAGCCTTTCAACACTTTAAGTCTAGGAAAAAATGGGATGCAATTGCATCCCATTTTTACTTCGATCTTTTAGCTTTTTAGTCGCTTGGCTCGTTCTTCTGCAATCGTCTTATTAATCCACCATTGTTGCGCAATGGAAAGGATATTGTTGGTTAACCAATATAAGACTAAACCAGAAGCAAAGACAAAGAACATGACCGAGAAAACGATCGGCATGACATACATCACCTTGGCCTGTACAGGATCCGTTGGCTTCGGATTCAAGTACATCTGTAAGAACATCGTCACGGCCATTAAGGTCGGAAGAATAAACCACGGATCAGGAATGGCCAAGTCATGAACCCAAAGGATCCAAGGCGCACCACGTAATTCCACCGAAGCCTGTAAAACCCAGTACAACGAAAGGAAGACAGGGATCTGCAAGAAAATCGGCAAACAACCACCCACCGGATTGATCTTTTCCGTGCGGTAAAGTTCCATCATCGCTTGGTTCAAGCGTTGCTTGTCATCCTTGTACTTGTCCTGTAAGGCTTTCATGCGAGGCTGAACTTCTTTCATACGAGCCATCGAACGATAGCCTGCAGCCGAAATC
>CAMYAA010000270.1 GCA_947253615.1 uncultured Sutterellaceae bacterium | reverse complement strand
GTTTATTGTTAACTGGGTTGATAAACTCGACAGTATTATGAAAACATTACTGATTATTTCGTCCTTTACTAGTCGTCGTTGGTGGCCTTCTCAAAAAACATTTTGAGCGGGTCTTTTGACGTCTTTGAGAGAAATTTCAGTGTGATAACCAAGGCCTGCCGCTCGAGCGGGTCTTTTGTTTAGGTCAATCTTTAGATTCTGGTGGCGGCGGGTCTCCCCGAAAAAAAAGGAAATCCCATGTCGGTCAACCAATCTGAGTCTTCCCCATTAGTGTTTCGTGGTGGGTCTTACGTATTACTTTTCCCGGTTTTAGCCTTTGTGGCATTTACTGTGTATTTGTTCATTTTCGAACAAGCCTTTGATTTGATGGGCTTAGCGTTAGCGGGCTTTATCATGCTTTTTTTAGGCTCGTTAATGGCGCGTGAGGCGAAGGCTTATTGGAAAGCGGCCATTGAAGGGGTCTCCAACGAGATGAGTGCCACGGTCGTGCTTTTACTTTTAGCTGCCGGGGTCTTTTCCGCCATGATGAAAGCGGGTGGCTTAGCCCAAGGGTTATTGTTCGTGAGTCACGAATTAGCGCTCTCGGGGAGTTTCTTTGCGATTTTCGTTTTATTAGCGACGTCTTTATTGGCAGCGGCCACGGGCTCTTCCATCGGGAGTTTATTAGCGGCGATGCCGATCTTTTTCCCGGTGGGGACGGCGTTAGGGCTTGATCCGAGCTTAGTGGCGGGGGCCATTTTGTCGGGGGCGATTTTCGGGGATAACTTAGCGCCCGTTTCGGACGTGACGATTATTTCGAGTTTGACGCAGCGCTATCGTGATGGTCGTGCGGTGGAAGTGAGTAAAGTCGTTCGCTCCCGTTTGCCCTATGCCTTAGTGGCATTAGCTTTAGCGGTGCTCTTTTATGGGGTGATGGGCCACACGACTGGGGTTGACACTGAGGGCCTTAGCGCCAATCCGTTAGGGCTGGTGATGCTTTTAGCGGTAGCGGCTTTAATCGTGGTGGCGATTCGCACGCACGACGTGTTGCAAGCCGTGACCGTGGGCATTTTAGTGGGCCTTGTGGTGGGTTTAGCCTCGGGGGCATTAACGATTGAGGCGGTCTTCTCGACGACGAATGGTCACATTGGGGGCTTTTTCTACAAAGGCGTTGAAAACGTCAGTCCCATTATTTTGCTGTGTTTAACGCTTTTTGCGTATACGCATTTAATTCGTCGTGCTGGGATTCCAGAGGCCATTGAAGGCGCGATTTTGCGTCGTTTAGGGCACAGCCCGAGCGAGCGATCCTTTGAAACGATTTTAGCGAGCACGACCTTGATTACGACCACGTTATTTGCGTCGGTAACGAGTGCATCGGTAGCTTTAGTCGGGACGTTAATGGATTCGTTGAGCGAAAAAAGTGGGGTGCATCCGCATCGTCGTGCGAATTTACTGTCGGGCTTTGCGAACTCCCTGCCGGTGTTAATGCCTTTTTCCGCCTTTATTTTGATTACGTTAGCGGCGGTGGGCTCCATGGATACGGCGCATCACGTGACGCCTTACACCTTGATGGTCACGACCTTTTACCCCGTGGCTTTGTTTGTGGTGTTTAGTGTGTCGATTCTCTTAGGGATTGGCCGTCGCGCGGACGCGTTAGAGGATGCGAGTGCGAGCACGGTGGGCCAAACCCGTCGTGACGGGGTGGTTAACGCCTAAGTATGGAATCCCTTGGGACTTGGGGTTGACTGAGCTTAGCTTTGTATGAGCGAGAAAGAGCACCAAGGGGTTGGTCATTATGACGCTTAAAAGAAGGATAAAAAAACGATGAGTAACGATAAAAATTCGCCGTGTGAAACGCAAGGGCCCGTGGCCCTCGAGGCTGCTGAGCGCGATGATGCGTTTGAACTCTACGACTTAGAGGTGTCGGTCGAGGGGGAGAACTTTGTCTGTTCGCATGAACGCGGCGTAGCCTTTGAGGTGATTGGTGAGAATTTAGTCTTTCATCAAAAGGCCTTTTCGCTCTATGCGCTCAGTGCGTTATTGCCGTTACTGCCTGCGAAGCAGCGTATGACTTCAGCAAACGATTGGATGAGTACGGACGCTTTAATTGCGTGTCCCGATCCCCATTGTGGTGCGAAGTTTAGGATTACTCGTCGAGGTAAGCGCGTGTTTTATCACGGGGAGTGTACGGTGGTGCCTTTGTGTGCTGAGGGCGAGGCGTCCGATAAAAAGGCGCGCTAAAGCGTGGGTTTAAATCAAGGTGAGTGATGAATAACGAAGAAGGAAAGACAATGATGACGATGACGCGATGTGAAGATCAAGCCCTCCATGGGGGTGTACAAACGACCGAGTTAGCGCCCGGCTATACGATCCCGAAGGTGATTTTAGGAGGATGGCAGCTCTCCAAGGGGCATGCCTTAGGGGCCGCACTTGATAATGATGCGGTTGAGAGGGCGTTTTTAACGCTCAAGGCTGGTGGGCTAAACACCTTTGATGGCGCGGACATTTATACCGGGGTTGAGGACTTTTACGGGACGTTGACGGCCAAGGAGCGTGCCGCGGGTCGTGCTATTCCTCAAGTGCATACGAAGTTTGTGCCCGATCTCAATGATTTAGCGAAGGTTGATTATGCGTATGTCGAGCGTGTAATTACCCGATCGTGTCGCCGACTTCAGCGTGAGACGTTGGACTTAGTGCAATTTCACTGGTGGGATTATGACGTTCTAGGCATGGTTGATGTGGCTGGGTATTTAGTGGATTTGCAAAACAAAGGACTCATTCGTCATATTGGGACGACCAACTTTAATGCGGAGCAATTAGAGCGTCTTTTGAAAGCGGGGATTCCCGTGGTATCCAATCAGTGTCAGTACTCGATTTTAGACCGTCGTCCAGCGAAGCGTTTGGTGGGGTTGTGCGAGCGTTATGGCGTGAAGCTCTTGTGTTACGG
>CAMYAA010000269.1 GCA_947253615.1 uncultured Sutterellaceae bacterium | reverse complement strand
CACGACAACCGGAATCACAATCCGGGACTCTACCAACTGAGCTACATCCACCATTGGTACGCCGATCGCTTGATTCGGCGCTCAAGCAAATCATCACTTGAGGATTCGTATTGTAATGGGACCCCGCATGAATTCAACTCCTAAAAGCCAAAATACCATATATGGGTTATTGGTTAACCATAAGTTTTGCGCAAAAAGCCCAGGAAGGGATTTGCCCCTTCGTCATAATCGCCTATTATTAAGTGACGGCGTTAATAATATTAACCAGCGACCTTTTTAGAAATAAAAAGCGTATGAAGATTTTAAAATTCGTATGAATAAACCCAATGATTCCAGGGCTTTAGGAGGTGAAGAAAATAAATCTAATTATGGGTAATACTTCGTGGGTAGGATTTTTTAAACCTATCCTACCGAAGAGAATGATGTAAGGGAAAATTGAACCTTGTAGACTGCTAATCGGGTTCAAGAGGTTTGACACCCCTGTCAACGATTCTCGCTCTTACAAAGAATCCAGACTGAAACACTAGACCTCTCCCCATTTATGGAGACTAACAATGAAGTTCGAAACACAATATGAAGTGCTCCGACGCCAAGGCGTAAGCCGTCGTAGCTTCCTTCAGTTTTGTTCATTGACGGCTGCTAGCCTTGGGCTTGGCAGCGCCGGTGCGAAAGAAATTGCCACGGCAATGGAAACGAAAGCTCGCACCCCGGTGATTTGGTTGCACGGCCTTGAATGTACGTGCTGTTCCGAATCGTTTATTCGTTCGTATCACCCCCAAGTCAAAGACATCGTTCTTTCGATGATTTCTTTGGACTATGACGACACGCTCATGGCGGCCGCTGGTGAACAGGCTGAAGAAGCTCTTCGTGAAACCATGGAGAAGTATGACGGCCAGTACATCCTCGCGGTGGAAGGTAACGTTCCCCTTCATGAAGACGGGATTAACTGCTTACCTGGCGGTGAAACCTTCTTACAAAAGATCAAGCACGTTGCTAAGGGTGCCAAGGCCGTTATTGGCTGGGGTTCCTGCGCTGCTTGGGGTTGCGTTCAGGCTGCTAAGCCGAATCCGACGCACGCTGTGCCGATCACGGACATCATCAAGGACAAGCCCATTGTGCTCGTTCCTGGTTGCCCGCCGATCCCTGAAGTCATGTCGGGCGTGGTGACGTACATCTTAACGTACGATCGCTTGCCCCCGTTAGACCGCATGGGTCGTCCGAAGATGTTCTACGGTCAGCGTATTCACGACAAGTGCTATCGTCGCGCTCACTTTGACGCAGGTCAGTTCGTGGAAAGCTTTGACGACGAAGGCGCTAAGTTGGGTTACTGCATGTACAAGATGGGCTGTAAGGGTCCGACGACGTATAACTCCTGCTCGGCTATTCGTTGGAATGAAGGTTTGAGCTGGCCGGTTCAGTCGGGTCACGGCTGTATCGGTTGTTCTGAACCGAACTACTTCGACAAGGGCTCGTTCTATTCCCATGAACCCACCGTGGTGCCTCCGGGCTTTGGTGGTATTGAAGACACGGCCGACAAGGTCGGTCTCGCTGTGACTGGTGCTGTTGGTGTGGCCGTTGCTGCTCACATCGCCATGAGTGCGGTGGCGCAGTCTCGCCAAAAGAAAAACAACAAGACCATTGGAGGTGAAGAATGACTGAACAACGTCGTGTAGTTGTCGACCCGGTTACCCGTATTGAAGGGCATTTGCGTATGCAAGCCATGCTCGACGACAAGAATATGATCGTCGATGCAATGAGCACGGGTACGATGTGGCGTGGTCTCGAAGTGATTCTTAAGGGTCGCGATCCTCGTGACGCTTGGGCCTTCGTGGAACGTATTTGCGGTGTGTGTACCGGTATTCACGCGTTAGCGGCTGTTCGTAGTGTGGAAGATGCTATCGGCATCAAGATCCCTGCCAACGCTAACATCATGCGTAACCTCATGAACGCGACGCTTTACGTTCATGACCATATCGTTCACTTCTATCAGTTGTCCGCCCTTGACTGGGTTGACGTGGTCTCCGCTTTAAGCGCTGACCCGGCTGAAACGGCTGCGATCCAGCAGAAGATTTCCCCGAACCATCCGTTGGCTTCCGTGGGTTACTTCCGTGACGTCCAGAACCGTTTGAAGAAGTTCGTGGCCTCCGGCCAATTGGGCATCTTCAACAAGGGTTACTGGAATCACCCGGCCATGAAGTTGCCTCCTGCCGTTAACCTCTTAGGCGTGACGCACTACCTCGAAGTGCTCGACTTCCAGAAGGAAGTGGTGAAGGTTCATACGATTTTAGGCGGTAAGAACCCCCATCCGAACTATTTGGTTGGTGGTATGGCTTGCCCGATCAACATGAACGACACGGGTGCTCAGGGTACGATGGTTAACCAAGTTTGGATTAACTACATCAAGGACATTTCTCAGCGCGCCATTGACATTGTGAACAATGTCTACAAGCCTGACTTAATGGCCATTGGTAGTTTCTATCCGGATTGGTTCAAGTATGGTGCGGGCTTGTCCAACAAGAACGTGCTCTGCTATGGTGACTTCCCTGAATTCGCCAATGACTTATCCGACAAGTCCTTACAGTTACCGCGTGGTGCGATTATTGACGGCAAGATGCACGAAGTTCACGAAGTGGACCCGCGCAATCCTGACGAAATTCAAGAATTCGTGGATCACTCCTGGTACAAGTATCCGCAGGCTAACCAAGGCTTGCATCCGTGGGCTGGTATCACGGATCAGGACTTCCAGTTATCCAAGGGCTCCGTTGGCAAGCCGACCAAGTATGAATGGTTAGCCCCGGACGGCAAGTACTCCTGGATCAAGTCGCCGCGTTGGCGTGGTCACATGATGGAAGTGGGTCCGTTGGCTCGCTTGGTCATGGGTATTGCCAAGAACGTCGAACACTTGAAGGAACCGGCCTTAGCGATGTTGAAGGACAT
>CAMYAA010000268.1 GCA_947253615.1 uncultured Sutterellaceae bacterium | reverse complement strand
TACGGCCTCGTGGGCTCGGAGATGTGTATAAGAGACAGCGACAAGATGCATGCTCGCTCGACGGGTCCGTACTCCTTAGTCACGCAACAGCCGTTGGGCGGTAAGGCTCAATTCGGTGGCCAGCGCTTCGGTGAAATGGAAGTGTGGGCATTGGAAGCTTACGGTGCGTCGTATGTTCTCCAGGAAATGTTGACGGTGAAGTCGGACGACGTGAATGGTCGTACGAAGGTTTACGAAAACATTGTCAAGGGTGATCACAAGATTGAAGCAGGCATGCCTGAATCCTTCAATGTGTTGGTCAAAGAAATCCGGTCGCTGGGTATTGACATCGACCTCGTCAAGAACAAAGAGGAAAAGTAAGCGATGACTATGCCGCTTAACGATATTTTCAACCAGGGTCAGGACGAACATTTCGATGCCATTCGTATCGGTTTGGCAAGTCCTGAAAAGATTCGTTCCTGGTCTTTCGGCGAAGTTAAAAAAGCAGAAACGATTAACTATCGTACTCAGAAGCCTGAACGCGATGGTTTGTTCTGCGCCAAGATCTTCGGTCCAGTCAAAGATTATGAGTGCTTGTGCGGTAAGTACAAGCGCCTCAAGAACCGCGGTGTGATCTGTGAAAAGTGTGGCGTTGAAGTCACCTTATCCAAGGTCCGTCGCGAACGCATGGGTCATATTGATCTGGCTAGCCCCGTGGCTCATATTTGGTTCTTGAAGAGCCTTCCGAGCCGCATGGGGATGGTTCTTGACATTCCGTTGCGTGACATTGAACGCGTGCTTTACTTCGAAGCCTATGTGGTGACCGATCCTGGTTTATCCACGTTCGAAGCTGGTCAGCTCTTAACGGAAGAAGAATTCATTGAAGCTTCGGCTGAATTTGGTGATGACTTCACGGCCATGATGGGCGCTGAAGCCATTGCTGAATTGCTCAAGAACATCGACATTGACGAAGAAGTGATTCGTTTACGTCGTGAATTGAGCGAAACGAATTCGGATGGCAAGATCAAGAAGTACGCCAAGCGTTTGAAGGTTTTAGAAGGCTTCCAGCGTTCGGGCATCAAGCCTGAATGGATGGTGATGTCGGTCTTACCGGTGTTACCGCCTGAATTACGTCCGTTGGTGGCTTTGGACGGTGGTCGTTTTGCGACCTCGGACTTGAACGACCTTTATCGTCGCGTCATCAACCGTAACAATCGTTTGAAGCGCTTACTTGAAATCAAGGCGCCGGACATCATCGTCCGTAACGAAAAGCGTATGCTTCAAGAAGCGGTTGACTCCTTATTAGACAACGGTCGTCGTGGCCGTGCTATGACGGGGCCGAGCCGTCGTCCGTTGAAGTCCTTGGCTGACATGATCAAGGGTAAGAGCGGTCGTTTCCGTCAGAACTTGCTCGGTAAGCGTGTTGACTATTCTGGCCGTTCCGTGATTACGGTGGGTCCTGAATTACGCTTACACCAGTGCGGTTTGCCGAAGTTAATGGCGCTTGAATTGTTCAAGCCCTTCATCTTCAATAAGTTAGTTGCTCGTGGTCATGCTCCTACGCCGAAGTCCGCCAAGAAGATGGTGGAAAACCAAGATCCGGTCGTATGGGACATCCTTGAAGAAGTGATTTACGAACATCCTGTGATGCTCAACCGTGCTCCTACGTTGCACCGTTTGGGTATTCAGGCGTTCGAACCGAAGTTGATCGAAGGTAAGGCCCTCCAGTTACATCCGCTCGTTTGCGCAGCGTTCAACGCTGACTTCGACGGTGACCAGATGGCTGTGCACGTTCCGCTTTCGTTAGAAGCGCAATTAGAAGCGCGTGGTTTAATGTTGGCTTCGAACAACGTGTTGTTCCCGGCTAACGGTGATCCTTCCATCGTTCCTTCGCAGGACATGGTCTTGGGTCTTTACTACGCGACGCGTGAAAAGATCAACGGTAAGGGCGAAGGCATGTTCTTTGCTGACGTGGCTGAAGTTCAACGTGCTTGGGATAACCAAGTGGTCGAATTACAGACGCGTTGTACCGTTCGTATTAAAGAGTACGAACTCAATAAGGAAACGGGTGAGAAGAAAGAAAAGCTCGTCCGTTATGAAACGACGGTTGGTCGCGCCTTATTGTCGACGATTCTTCCTGAAGGCATGAGTTTTAAGGAATTGAACATCACGTTGAAGAAGAAAGAGATTGCTCGCTTGATCAATCGCTGCTTCCGTAAGTGCGGTTTACGTGCCACGGTGATGTTCGCTGACAAGTTAAAGGACAATGGCTATCGCTTATCGACCCGTGCTGGGATTTCGATTTGCGTGGGCGACATGTCCGTGCCGGCTCAGAAGGAACAATTGGTTCGTGCTGCTGAACAAGAAGTTAAAGAAATTGAAGCTCAGTACACGTCTGGTCTTGTGACGCAGGGTGAACGCTACAACAAGGTGGTGGACATCTGGGGTCGCACGGCTGACCAAGTGGGTAAGGTCATGATGACCGAACTTTCGAGCGAACCGACGATTGACCGTCACGGCAAGAAAGTTCGTCAAGAATCGTTTAACAGCGTTTACATGATGGCCGACTCTGGGGCTCGTGGTTCTGCGGCTCAGATTCGTCAGTTAGCGGGTATGCGTGGTTTGATGGCTAAGCCTGACGGCTCCATTATTGAAACGCCGATTACCGCAAACTTCCGTGAAGGTTTGAACGTTCTTCAGTACTTTATTTCCACTCACGGTGCTCGTAAGGGTTTGGCTGACACGGCTTTGAAGACGGCTAACTCGGGTTACTTAACCCGTCGTTTAGTGGACGTTACGCAAGACCTCGTCGTGATTGAAGACGATTGCGGTACGCACGATGGCGTTGAAATGCGCGCATTAGTGGAAGGCGGTGAAGTCATTCAGGCTTTACGTGACCGTGTGTTAGGTCTGTCTCTTATACACATCTGACGCTGCCGACGATATGCAGTGTGTAGAT
>CAMYAA010000267.1 GCA_947253615.1 uncultured Sutterellaceae bacterium | reverse complement strand
GTACGGTCTCGTGGGCTCGGAGATGTGTATAAGAGACAGGTGGAAACGTTGGTGATGAGTCAAGTCTGCGGTAAAGAGCATGTGTATCCCCTCCAAGAGGGAGCGGTTCCGCTCTTTATTACCTTGTCGCCCGAGCAACTCGTGCGAAATCCCTTACATAAACGAATCGCGTGGCGTGACTTATGTGTGTTTAAGTCCGTGATTGCTCGCGTTCTGAATCATTAATAAAAAATTCTTTAACTTTTTTTGGTGCACTATGGACCTCGATGACCCACAGTCTTATCGAGAGGCATTAAAAGCCTCTCATAAGGAAGCGAAAGCAACCCTTTGGGGAGCCCTCGCTTTATTTGTTTTTTTCTGGCTCGCTATTTATCTTTTGCATCTCGAGCCCACCCGCCTTCTAGGGTTACCCGTTTGGTTTTGGGTAGCTGTCATTGGCGGGTATTTTTTAAGTATCGTTGTCGTTTGGGTCTTGGCACGCTTTGTCTTTAATGATCGTGCGTTCGATCGTGCGATTTCAAGTCTCAACAAAATCAATGCCAGCAAAAAGGACGGTGAATAATGCAAGCGTTTCTCGTCTTTTTGCCTCTCGTGGCCTTTTTCATTGTTTTATTACTCTCGGGATGGTGGGCCACACGGTTAAATCAAAGTTCTTCGCCCTTGGCGTTTTACCTTGGTGAGCGTCGTCTCTCGGGCTTTGTGTTGGCGATGACGTTAGTCGCCACGTATGGCTCGGTGAGTTCTTTCGTGTCGGGTCCTGGTTTGGCTTGGAAGTTAGGTTTAGGCTGGGTGGTCTTCGCGGCTCCTCAGATTATCGCGGGCTTTTTTGTCCTCGGGATTTTAGGGAAGAAATTAGCGCTTTTAAGTCGTCGCTTAAATGCCTTAACGATCATTGATGTAATTCGTGAGCGTTTTAGTGGCGACAAGGCCGGTGGCATTCTCTGGCGTCTTTGTGCGTTATTGCTCTTAATTTTCCTCGCGGCCATGATGATTGGTCAGCTCATTGGGGGTGCGCGTATTTTCTCGGCCTCGGCGGGGATTAGTTACGGTTGGGGGCTCTTGATTTTTGGCGCGGTTACCGTGCTTTATACGGCCTTAGGGGGCTTTCGTGCGGTGGCCATTACGGACATGATTTGTGCCGTATTAATGCTCGCTGGGATGGTGCTTTTAGGGGTGGTTTTAGTGAACGAAGCCGGTGGCTGGAGTGCACTCACGCACACGCTCGACACCATTGCGGCGCCCAAAGGGTTAGGGAGCTTTACCTCGTTTGATGCGGGTGGTGCCTTATCCCTTCCGTTATTACTTTCGGCCTGGGTGATTGTGGGCTTTGCGACCGTGGGTTTACCGCAATCGGCCGTACGCTGCATGACCTACGAAAAAGGTGTGGACTTACGTCGCGCGATGATCGTCTCGACGGTGGTTTGTGGCGCGTTAATGGTGGGCGTGACGACCTTAGGGGGCTTTGCGCGTGCGGTAATGCCAGAGATGAATGGTTCGACAGACGAAGTCATTCCGACCTTGATCGTGACGCATATGAATCCGCTCGTGGCGGGCGCTACGTTAGTGAGCCCCTTGGCTGCGACGATGAGTACGGTGAGTTCGTTATTGATTATGGCCGCGAGTGCGTTAGTCAAAGACTTATTGAGTCAAACCTCGTGGGGCTACGTCAAGACGAGTCAGGGCTTAACGAAGGTTTCTCGTTGGGTCACGGCGAGCCTTGGGGTATTGATTTTGATTTTGGCCGTAACGCCCTTTGATATTGTGGTCTGGATTAATTTGTTTGCCTTTGGTGGCTTAGAAATTGTCTTTGGGATTGCGTTAGTGGGTGGATTATTCTGGCGTCGTGCGACGGCGACCGGGGCATTAGTGGGGATTGTCGCGGGCTTAGCGGCTTATATTGCGATTTTGACCTGGAAGATCCCTGTGGGGAGTTTCCATGCAGTGGTCCCTGGCTTATTGATCGCGATCGTGGTCTTTGTGGTGGTGAGTTTGTTAACGCCACGCACGGATAAGCGTATTGCGGACGTGTTCTTCCCCTAAAAATGGGGGCGTCGTTTGAGCGTTGAAAAAACGCACTGGCTCTTTATTTGAAGGGGTCGGTGCGTTTTTTTTGATTGATACGATCAGATTTAGTTTTATTTGACTGGAGGATAGGTTCCTTTGTCGAGTTTAAAGATGTCGATTAACCAACGGGTATAGGCTTCGATATCTTGGATCTTCCAGAGGTTTTTTGCCTTGGTTAGCTCGTAAATTACTTCGCATTGCATGGTTTCTGGCGTGTGTTGCCTGGTTTTTTCAACGGTATTTTTGTTGTTGAGCGCTGAATTTTCGGATCGCGACATGAGGATTAAATTCCCTATGGGATCCGTGCCATCGTTTGCTCGAGCCAAGTGGTGCTCAATGGTGTTTAGGTTGGTTGTTTTAAACGAAGGCTCGGTGAGCTTGGATAAGGAAGCTAGACCATCCCAATTAAGTCCTTCGAAAAAGTCTTTGGGATCTGGCTTTTCTTTGAATCGCAACCATAGACAGTAGTCGATCAGATACAAAATGAAGTGACTCGTATTTGTGCCTTGTTTTAACCAATCGGGAATCGCTTCAGGGGCGCTTGGCTTTTTGTCCTGGGCCATGATCTTCCCATATAGACTTTGCATGGTTTTGTGGATTTGATTGAGGTACGCCTCATTGAACGGACAGAGTTCCTGAGGGAAGTCGTCTTTGCAGTACGCTTCTTCGTGCCAATACAGAACCTCCTGCAACCAAGTTAACCACGTCTTTTGGGGATAACTGGCTTGCAAGATTGTGAGCGCCCTTTTGATTTTTTTCTTCGTAGGGTCCTCCTGCTCTTCAGTATCGTTTATGGGGTTATCGGTATCGGGACCATAAAACTTCCAGCGCTCTTTGTTGTCGTTTTCCGAGGGTTGACGAAAAGGAATACAGCTGTCTCTTATAC
>CAMYAA010000266.1 GCA_947253615.1 uncultured Sutterellaceae bacterium | reverse complement strand
CGAGATCTAGTACGGTCTCGTGGGCTCGGAGATGTGTATAAGAGACAGGTATTGAGGCATTCGTGCTTGTCGCCCCCTAACGCACTAAAGAGGGCGTTGACCGAGTGCGCAATGGGCGTGTACGAACGATTGGTGGTCACGGCCATGTTAAAGAGACCAATCCAGACGGCAAGTCCGGTGGTCATTCCCCACGCCATTAACCATGCGCCCGTCCATACAAAGGGTGGACGGTGGGTGAAACGCCAAGCGGCTAAGCCGCACCAAATGAGGGTTGCGATGACGGCAAAAATAAAGCCAGCATCCCATAAGGGGGGCGTTCCTGGGGCTAACATGGTCATGGACTGCGCCATTTTAATGGGCATGCCCGTTTTCCAAGCGAACCAATAACTCCACGCAATCGCGAGCGCCAAAAACGAGACCGTGATGGCAAACCAATCAAGAATCGCACGATGGCGACCGCGCATGGTCACTAACCCAAAGGCGGCCAATAAGGCCAAGGCGGGAATAAAGGTCAAAAAGACCTGATTGTTCCCAAAGTTGCCCGAGAAGAAACTCATGCCCAACGTGACGAGGGTGACGATCACGGGAATGCGTAATTCGGCCTCTTTACGCTGACGGCGCCAGCGCACAATGGCCACAATGATTAAGGGCCATAAGGGCAGGGTGTACCAAAGTCCGTTTCGCAAAAGCCACAATAACGGGCCCAAACCCGCAAAGTGGAACGTGTGCGCTTGGGCCTTGAGCCAGTCGCTCCACCACAAAAGAGCGGTCTCAGGCGCGACTAAGAAACTCAACACGGGCCAGACGAGCGCCAATCCAATCGCCGCCACCCCCAACGAGGTTAAGCGTGTAGGACGTTCGTCCCCAAAGGTGGGAATACGTGCGAAGCACCAGGCATTAATGATGAGTGAGGAGACCCACGCAAAGAGGGTTCCCGTAAAGAGCATTAACGCCGTGCTTGCCCCCGCGAGGAGGGCGCCCTTTTTGGGATTGCGTAACGAGTAGGCCAGTGCCCACAAGTTTAAACTCGCGGCAAAGAGCATACCCGTATCGGCAATGGTTTCGTGACGACGCGTTAAGATCCCGGCCGTGGCGATAAACAGTAGTACCGTGATATCCCCGAGGGCTCGGGCATAATCACGAGGACTCGCTTCGCCCCCAAATGCAAAGGTTAAGGGCTGAACGGCGTTTTGTTTCCCAAAGGTGCGCGCTGCAAACCATAAGGCAATGAGCGTGCCCAAAAAGAAGAGATCCGCCGTGAGACGAATAATCGCAATGTCCGAGAGAATCGGGAAGAGCCCCCCTTGACCCACGAGCCCCATGAGAGCCGAGGCGATCCAATCCACCATCGGATTAATCGAGGTAAAGGGGGTATTGAGCAAACTCGGCATGAGCCAACCACTCAAACCATGGGTGGCCATCGAGCTCGCTAGCGCTTGTGCCGTTACTTCACGTAACGTCCAAAGATCGTGAGCAAAAAAAGCCGTCACCGTGGCAATCACCAGTAAAACAATGATTTGCCAACGCGGACATTTACGAACCGCTTCGTCGCTTAGTTTGACAGGAGCACGATATCGATTGATCACAGCACAGGTATCCCAGAAACAGTATCACGACGGGAGTTTTTTGATTAGGGAAATCACTAATCTTTCCCGCAAGATAAACGAAAAGGGCAGGCCGATGAAATCGGAGTCTGCCCTTTTTGAAGGGGGATGACGAAGGCGCTCAAGGCAAACCCTGGCGCCATCATGCCCAACCTTATTACTTGGAAGCCTTGGCGGCTTCGGCAGCAGCGTTGAGAGCTTCCTTCTTGGCAGCAAACTTCGCGCGGAATTTTTCAACACGACCCGCTTCAACGATACGCGTCTGAGCACCCGTGTAGAAGGGGTGGGATTCGGAGGACGTATCCAACTTGAAGAGCGGATATTCAACACCGTCGATCACCGTGGTTTCGCGCGTCTGAACGGCGGAACGGATGATAAAGGTCTTGTTGATGGAGAGGTCGACGAAAGCGACTTCGCGGTATTCTGGGTGAATGTCTTTTTTCATTTAATGTAATTCCTAGTTTTTTTTGTCGGTCGCCCTGGCAACCTTGCGAACCCGCCTGAATTCATACAGGTCTTACGGCAGGCATGTCGACCCACGTGCCAACTGGGAAGCCGTGATTATCTCAAAAAATGACGGCGACTTCAAGTGAAAGCGCTGCTTTTTCCTTGGGGGTAAAGCGGGCGCTCTCGTGAGCGAGAAAAGAGAAAAGATTGACCTAAGTGTTGGGCGTTAGAATGACTCACCGTCGGGAGCTTCAATCCCGTCACTCAATTTGACCGGGAGGGCAGTTTTCCTCCTAGGCGTGGTTAACGCTCAGAACTGCCTTTCTTAAACAAGCTAAAATAGAGAGCATCTTTTTAGCTTTAAACCAACCTAAAAACAAAGGAACGTTCATGAAACCGTTTGAGCGCTGTGTGATTGCTACTCGAGAAAGTCCTCTGGCGATGTGGCAAGCCCTTCATATTCAGTCGTGTTTGAAAAATCGTTATCCGGAAGCTCAAGTGGATTTGCTTGGGATGACGACCCGAGGCGACCAGATTTTAGATAAGACGCTCTCCAAAGTGGGGGGTAAGGGTCTTTTCGTGAAGGAATTAGAAGTCGCTATGGAAAATGGCGAAGCGGACTTAGCGGTTCATTCGTTAAAGGACGTTCCGATGGTCTTACCTGAGGGCTTTGACTTAGTGGCGGTGACGGAACGTGAAAATCCGCGTGATGCCTTTGTTTCGAGTAAGTATGCGAGTTTAGATGAAATGCCGGCCGGGGCTCGTGTGGGCACGGCGAGCTTACGTCGTGAATTAATGCTTCGCAAGAATTATCCGCACTTAGAAGTCTTGCCGATTCGTGGCAATGTCGGGACGCTGTCTCTTATACACATCTCCGAGCCCACGAGACCGTACTAGATCTCGTA
>CAMYAA010000265.1 GCA_947253615.1 uncultured Sutterellaceae bacterium | reverse complement strand
CGAGATCTAGTACGGTCTCGTGGGCTCGGAGATGTGTATAAGAGACAGGCAACGTGCGCTGCCTCAATGGCCGAGTCCGTCCCCTTAATGCCCATGGCCACACCAATGTCGGCACGTGCTAAGGCCGGCGCGTCATTGATCCCGTCACCCACCATGGCCGTTAAGCCAGTCTTTTGAAGGGCTTCAATGTGCGAGAGCTTATCTTCGGGTAAGAGTTCAGCCTTGATATGCTTTAAGCCCGTTTCACGCGCTAATTGATCCGCAGCGGCTTGATGGTCGCCCGTCAATAACCAAGGCGTTAAACCCACATCTTCTAATTGCTTTAACCCTTCGAGGGCATCACTCTTTAATTTGTCGGCAAAGCCAAAGATCACGCGAACACCAAATAAGTCCGCTAACGCCACAGCCGAGCATCCTTGACGGTGGAAGTTTTCAAAGGCTTCTTTGATCTCAGGACTCGATAAGCCCATCGATTCTAACCAACGTAAATTCACTAACGAATAACGCTGTCCCTTCACTTGACCTTCCACGCCCGAGCCAGCAATCGCCTTGAAGTTATCGACATCTTGTAAACGAACGCCTTCATGCTTGGACCACGCCACCAATGAGCGCGATAAGGGGTGCTTGTTCATCGAGGCTAAGCTGTAAGCAGCCGCTAACGCATTGTCTTTACCAGCGTCGTCAATCCAAACAACACCCACCACTTCAGGTTCGCCCTTCGTTAACGTCCCCGTCTTGTCCAAAGCCACGTTCTTTAATAAACGCGCTTGTTCAAGGTAAAGGCCCCCTTTAATGAGTAACCCACAACGCGTTGCCGTTGCTAAGGCCGAAACTAACGTCACCGGCGTCGAAATGACTAACGCGCAAGGGCAGGCAATCACTAAACAGACCAAGGCTTTGTAAACCCAGCCTAACCAGTCGCCCACAAAGAGCGGCGGAATAATCGCCACACAGAGTGCCACGGCAAAGACGGTCGGGGTATAAACAAGCGCAAACTTGTCCACAAAACGTTGCACCGGACTCTTATTGGCTTGGGCATTTTCAACCGCATCAATAATACGAGCCGTTAACGATTCCGAGGCCGCCGCCGTCACTTTGACGTCAATACTTGCGGTTAAATTCACGGTCCCCGCCCAAACGGTGTCACCGATCGTTTTTTCCGCAGGTAACCCTTCACCCGTCACCATGGATTGGTCAAGCGAGGTGGCCCCACGCAAAATCTTACCGTCTAACGGCACACGATCCCCTGGGGCAACACGCACGACGGAACCCGGACCAATCACGTCCACCTTCGTTTCTTTGAATTGCCCATCAGGCCACTGCATGAGTGCCGTTTCTGGGGTGACGCTCATCAACTCACGAATCGAACGACGTGCTTTGGCCATCGATAAGTCTTCAATGGCTTCGGAAATTTCAAAGAGCACCATAACCATGGCTGCTTCCGGATAGGCTTGAATCGCCAAGCCCCCAATCACCGCGACGGCCATTAAGGCATTCATGTTGAAGTTAAAGCGACTTAACGCCACTAACCCACGCCTTAATGTCGCTAAGCCCGAGAGTAACACGGCAATTAAGGCCAAAATCACAATCGCGATATGCGCCCAACGTTCCGGAATGGGTAAGCTCTCAGGATGGTATTCCACCCAAAGATCCATCACTTCACTCAAGAGTGCAAAGACTAACGCAATCCCAAAACGCGTCCACGGTAAGTCAGGATGCTCCACGGGCGCGGCTTTTTGCACCATCGGATGGGCCGTAAAACCCCCGTTCTTTAAGAGCTCAATGGCTTTTTCCACTTCGAAAGGTTCAGCGGTTAAAAGCACCGTACGCGTCACGAGATTACATTCCAAATCTTCGAAATTCATCGGAGCGAGTAACTTTTGAATTTGCTGAGCTTCGGACTCACAACACAATTCGGGCACGCTCAACGTTTGACGACGGCGCTTTTCCACATATTCTTCACACTCAAAACCTAAACGGTTCACGGCGTCAAGAAGGAGGGCGACGTTCACGTCGTCGTGCGTGACGATACTTTGACGATTGGCATAGTCGTTAAAGACTTGCGTCACGCCTTTTACTTTGCGAAGGGCTTGTTCGATGGGATTGCCTTCACCGGGACAATCCATTTCGGGAATGTTTAAACGTGTTGTTGTCATTTTGGATAAAGTCAAAAGTCTCAAAGAGGGGAAATTTTTCGAATTCCAACCACATTGGCAGGGATCCTTTTTTTCGATATGATGTATTTCACACCTTGGAGTAACACCAAGGTCAAGCCCTTCGGTGAAATTTTTTTAAATATTACTGTCGAATCACTCTATTGACAAGAGGGAGCAGCAAAGTGCGGATTGGTGAAATTGCAAAGAAAACGGGATTGACGACGGACGCGGTGCGTTTTTACGAAAAAGAAGGCCTGTTACCGGCCGGTGCACGTCGCGATAATCAATATCGTGAGTACGGTCCCAAGCACGTCGAACGTCTCTTTCTCATTTGTCGACTGCGCGCTCTCTCACTCAGTCTTGAAGAAATTCGAGATCTCTTAGCAGCCATTGATTCGAGCAATATCGAGCGCGCTAAACGAGCGCATTCCATGCTCGATAAACACTTGGCCCTTGTGGATGAACAAATCAATGAATTGCAGCTCCTTAAAAACCAAATGATGTGTTTAAAAAACGTGTGTACGGGCGAGCATGAGCACCCTGAGGATTGCGCTCTCTTAAATCAGTTGGTGGAAGGGGACGCTAACGAACCGAAATGCTACTGTTCTCAGTGTGAAGAGTGTCAGCATCGCCATGAGCATGCGGGGCATAATCACGGAAAACAACCGCATTGATAGTTTTTCAGAACGCCGTGACGAAAAAGGCAAGATAAGGAGGCGGACTTTCCCGAGGAAACCCGCCTCTTTGCTTTGAATCAAGGGATTCACAGCTGTCTCTTATACACATCTGACGCTGCCGACGATATGCAGTGTGTA
>CAMYAA010000264.1 GCA_947253615.1 uncultured Sutterellaceae bacterium | reverse complement strand
ACACTGCATATCGTCGGCAGCGTCAGATGTGTATAAGAGACAGGTCGTATACAACATATAGGCAGATTGCTCAATCGTTTGATTGCAGATCTCACGATCCTCATCTGCTAACAGCTTGTTGCCCAGCACCTTCCCAATAACGAGGAAGGCGATTATTCGTTTAAAGATGACAGAGTCAATGTCCTGAATCTTGATTGTGTTGAGCTCAAACATAATCTTGATACATTGACGAACTGTCTGGTCTCGATCCGTGATAAGCATCATGTTTCGGATCTTTGCCATTCCGTTGTATTTCGTCAGCACGTTATGGGCTGACTGCTTTTTCTTATGACGTGGTTTCTTGCTTGATGGCATTCTTCTTACCAATAAAAAAAGCCCCTACTGGAGGGGCTGTTCGTCTAAGTTCGTCTAGAGTTCGTCTAAACTTTAGTCCTACTCTGACTGACCTTTTCCGATTCCTTCGCGCTTCCATGCTGTCAGTTCAATCACGGCTTCTAAAAGATCTAACGGAGAACGATTAGCGTTCCAACGAACGATCGAAAACACAGATTGGATCTGGTGATGCGGAAGTACACCGCTTTCTAACTTTCCCATTAGGTCATTGATCTTTTGGGTCTTACTGGAGGTAAGAAGAAGGTTCGGGCGATCGAAAACAACATCAGCAGAGCTCATTGCTCTCTTGATATACCAGATCGCCTTATCTAAGTCCTGTTCAAAATTCCCCTTGAAGGGGGCACGAAGAATGTACTTGATCGCATTGCCTTCGCAGAAAGGGAAGAGCTCAGTAAGCTCAATCACCTCAAACGAGTACTGCTTATAATGTGGTGGGTGATTAACCATGTCTGTCATAAGTGCTTCCATAAAAGAAAAACTCCCACGAGGGGAGCTAGATAAAAGAAAACCCACTGCTGGAGCAGTGGGTAATAAAGATTTTAAAACTGGACAATCAGGCAGTTTTAAATTTAGGCTTTAGGTGAACTTTACAATGCCCAAGAACCTATACATAAATTAGTAGAGAAGGCTTAACTGCTCAGGCATGTGTTTATGTTCATGAACTTTTGTTATTTCATAAGTGGTCTTTAAATTCCCTGCAACTAGACTCTGTTTTGTTTTTAAATCAACAACAATAATGTCGTGTTTGGCAAACAATTCCTCACCCGAGTCAACACGATTAAGAAATTCAGTATCGGAGATAATTGCATGAAATGTAGAGCCATCACCAAGCGAGACACGCCATTTGCTCCCGTCTTTAAAAGAAGCTGTTAATAATGTTAAAACTCGCTTCTGAGTATCTTCCATCAAAACATGCTCAGGCTGTTCTGTGCAAATATAAGACGCATCTTCTCGTGAAAACGTGACAGTCTCTTGTTCCTCAATAAACGAAACTCGTTCTATCCCCTCATTTTCAGGCTGGTTGTCGTGTTTATGATTGCTTGAAGACATGCTTATTAAAGTATTCAATGATCAAAGAATCGGGAATCTGAATACGAAGTTCTTTCCCGTTTTTCGATATTTCTGACCAAGGCGAATTTGGCAAGTGAGTCCAATCCACTAATCGGGAAGCAGGCCATTTGCCAAAATACTTTAATGTTGTGTCAATTAACTGTGCAATATGGTCCGGCAAATATTCACGTACTTTGTCAGACTCGAGTGCAGAAAAGCCCATTTTATAAAGATCCCATGAGTCTAGTGTTTGAGGAAACACGGGGCCAAATTTCCAAGCCTCTGGATTTTGATCACAAATACGGAAATGGTATTTAGCTAAACAGGCCCCATAACAACAGTACATGAGCTTTTGTAGCTTTGTGATGTTGACGTTGGGAACCTTGAGCTCTAGACACCTCGCAATGATGTATCCCATCATTTGGAGGCTAGTAATAAACTTTGACATATTGCCTCCTCTTCTTTTAGAAAACAAAAAACTATCTATAAAACTAGTCTAGCGCATTATAGGAATACATTTGTTTTTTGCAAACTAAAATGATGTTATAAATCATCTAAAACGGCACATCCGAATTATCGGTTTGTTCTGTTCTTCGGTGTTCTTTGGTTAAAAATTCGTCATCTAAATCAGAGGGCTTCTTATTGTCATTTTGTGAATCTATTATGTCCTCAAGATCAACGGCTTTTATATGGCGAGATTTATTGTTTTACAAGGACTCGCTCATTGAAATAATCCTTGATTGCCTGATCATCCATCTGTTCATATAAAACCTTACCCTGATCGGAGGCAAGAGCCCATGGAGAGTTAGGAAGGTGAGACCAGATAGAAAGTTGGCTTGCTGTGTATTTGCCAAAATAATTCAACGTATCATCGATTATCGATTTAACCTCATCGCTGAGATCGCTCCCTAAATTTAACGCATATTTCTTAGTATAGCCTTCAAACCCTATTTCCTTCATAGCTCGTAAGGTTCTCGGGAACACAGGACCAAATTGCCAAGCCTCGGTGGTTTCGTTTGAAATTCTATAATTCAGTGTAGCTAATAAATGCCGTAGCAGCAATACATCAACTTTTGTGCTTTAGTAGCATTCATTCCCTTTATACCGAGCTCTTTAGCACGATTGATAAGGTATCCCATTAAATAGAGGCTATCGAATTGAAGCTTATTCGTATTGTTCATGTTTTGCTCCAAATTAAATCATTCGGGCTCGTTGTAATCATAAACTCTAATTTAAGCTATGTAAAAAAGCCCCATTTCTGGGGCTTGATTTTGGGCTATGGCCTATTGCCATTTGCGCCCAGGGTCATTGGTAGTATATCGCTCTAAACTGCCTTTAAAAAAGTTGACGACGTCTTTATAGGTGTTAAGGTGCCCTGAATTTAACGCTAAGCGGTGAAGCCCCTTCGTAAGGTCGAAAAACGCCGCCCCCAGAACGACGTCTTTTAATTCCCCTTTTGGCAAAATAATGCCCAACAGAAAACAGTCGTACTGCGTCAAGGGACGGTTTTCTTCAAGGCGAACAAGCATATTCTTGTACAGCTCAG
>CAMYAA010000263.1 GCA_947253615.1 uncultured Sutterellaceae bacterium | reverse complement strand
TCTACACACTGCATATCGTCGGCAGCGTCAGATGTGTATAAGAGACAGCTTCGAGTTCGATAAGGCGTTCGGAGCCAAAGGCGGCCTGCAACGGACGAATCACCAAGGGAAGTCCTGCGATAAAGCCCGCGAGGGCGACGGCCGTACTTGAAAAGATAATGGGAATGCCCGCGTTATAAAAGGCGGCACCAATGAGACCATGCCGGCCTAACAAAACGAGCAACAAGTAGCCGAGCGCAATGGGCGGAAAGACTAAGGGAAGCGTCACGATAAAGCCCAGGGCACGCACGGCCCAGTTCGGACGTCGGGCTAAGAGCCAGCCGAGTCCTGGGGCGACGATTAAAAATCCGATCAAGGCGATGAGGGTGGTTTTTAGCGTTAAGAGCAAACTAAAAATCACGTCGGGATCGGTGTAAACCTCCCAGAAATCCATGAACGACACTCCTTTGGGGGGATAGGGCGTTAACGTGAGTGATAGGGCGCTACGTCCCCCTTCGCCTCGGGTGAGTTTCCCGTTAAAACGAAGGGGGTGTGGCTCGCGAGGGCGAATTATTTAGCGAGCGTCACGCCAAATTTATTCATGATGGTCTGGGCCTTCTTGCTGTGCAAGAACGTCATGAATTGCTGGACGTCCTTATCACCTTCAGCGCCCTTGACGATTTGAGCGACCATATGAATCTTGGCCCCGTGATCCATGATTTCAAAGTGGCCACCGACCTTTTGCGGTGCATTGCGATACGCAGACAAATTCACAAAGCCCACGTCCATGTCACCCGTCGCGACGTAGGAATAGACCTGAGGCACATGGTTGGCGGCACGAATCTTACCAGCGATCTTTTCGCCGTAGCCCGTGTTCTTTAACCAGGTCGCGGCGGAGCGCCCATAAATGGCTGCCTTGGGATCCGGATGGGCGACGGTCTTAATATCGTCCTTTAAGATGTCGGACGGGGCCGATAACGTTAAGCCCTTACGCCAGACCATCACGAGCGGGGTGTCGCCCAAATGGACTTGACCCGCGGCCAAATTCTTTTCGAATTTCTTCAAGGCCTTCTCGTCCGAGATGACCACATTCACGCCGTTGCCTTGAGTAACCTGGGCCAACATCTGACCGATGTTGCCGCCTAAGGCCTTAGCGACTTTTTGATGGCCTTCGCCTTCGTAGGCCTTGGTTAAGGCGTTAACCATTTTGATGTAGCCCGCGCCTGTCGTCACAATGACTTCGGCTTGAGCGGCGGTGGATAAGGCAAAACCAAACGTCGCGCAAAGACCCGCGGCGAGGGTAAGTGACTTCATGGAGAGTTTCATGGTGTGTGGTCCTTTCTTAAAAAAAGTGGAATGCTCAAGGGGTTTTTCACTTGAGTAACGGTGAATAGGAGGGCTCGTTGGTGTCGAGCTCACCGTAGAGTCGGCCGGCTTTAAGACGCATGATGGTGTGAGCGAGGCGTTTGGCCTCCTCTTCGGCATGGGTGATATAAAGCACGGGTAAATCGGTTAATGCGAGTACACGCTCGAGGTAGTGAAGGAGTTCTTCACGACGCTCTGAATCGAGACTCGAGAGGGGCTCATCTAAAATGAGCAAATTTTGACTCGCTAAGAGAGCACGGCCCAAGGCAACACGTTGACTTTCGCCCCCGGAGAGGGCGTCCGCACGACGCGACAACAGCGGGCCAATTCCGAGGGTGTCGATTAAACATTCGCTCTTGACGCGAAGGGATCGATGCGCCACGTTTTGCCCATAAAAGAGATTGTCGCGAACGCTCAAATGCGGAAAGAGTCGATGGGATTGAAAGAGAAAACCAATGCCACGGTCTTGGACAGAGCGATGAAGGTGAGCGGTAACATCATCAAAGACGACGTCGTTCACAACAATGCGTCCGGCCTCGGGCGCAATGAGTCCCGCCAACGTAGAGGCTAAGGTTGATTTTCCACAGCCCGACGGGCCTAAAAGGGCAATGACCCCCGAACCCGGTAAACGAGTCGAGAGTTCGAGCGTGAACGCTCCGCGCGTTAGGGAAAAATTGAGCTCAATCACAGGTCAATCAGCAGGGTCAAAGAAAAGGTTCGTTATTCAAATTATGAATATCGTGATAGTGTATCAAATCTCGATGCCCATTTGGTTGCTTTGGGTTAATTTTCACGCCTTTCGAGAAGGGTTCTCAATCCTGAAATTTCAAGCCTTGTGATAAATATTGGCTTTTTCTTGAGTAAACGTTGGGGGAGGGCTAGCTTCGGTGACGCTTTTGAAATGCCGCCCTTAACCTAGGCAATTTCGACCATGATGGAATAGCGACGCTTAGTCGACATGGCCGCAAACCCCTTTGGAACAAAACTGTCCCTCATGGGGGGCATTGGACAGTATAAGCGTAAGAGGCGACGACCAACCCTATTAGGGTTGGCCGAGTCATTGGTGTACGGGCCAACAAAAACCCCACGTGACGAGGGAGTCAGCGTGGGGTGAATGGACCAGAAAAGGGCGTTTTTAATGACTTATTTCAGGGTCACTAATACCTCAGCCGTCATGGCCTCAGGAATGGGCAAGCCCATTAACGTTAAGACCGTGGGGGCAATATCGGCCAAGGTCCCGTTTTTCGCCGACGTAACACGATCACTAATCACGCGCATCGGGACGGGATTTAACGAGTGGGCCGTATTGGGCGAGCCGTCTTCGTTTATCGCATGGTCGCAGTTGCCATGGTCCGCAATTTGAATGACTTCGTAACCATGGGCTCGTGCCGCTTCGATCACGCGACCAGCTTCGTGGTCAATGACGGCAACGGCCTTTTTAATCGCGTCAACCTTACCGGTGTGACCCACCATGTCCCCGTTAGCAAAGTTCACCACGATTAAGGGATAGGCTTCGGAGTCGATGGCTTCAACCAACTTGTCCGCCACTTCGGGCGCACTCATTTCGGGTTGTAAGTCGTAGGTGGCCACCTTGGGACTGTTCACCAAAATACGATCTTCACCCTCGTCAAGGGCTTCCCGCCCGCC
>CAMYAA010000262.1 GCA_947253615.1 uncultured Sutterellaceae bacterium | reverse complement strand
CTTCAAACCCCTGCGTTCCTTTGCCGTCAAACGGACTTTATTCGTGCGTGCGCCGTCTCTGGCAAGCCCGTCAATATCAAGAAGGGCCAGTTCTTAGCCCCCGGCGACATGAAAAACGTGGTTGAAAAAGCGCGTGAAGCCGCGATTGAAGCCGGTCTTGATCCTGATCGCTTTATGGTGTGCGAACGTGGTGCCTCGTTTGGTTACGGTAACTTGGTTTCCGACATGCGTAGTTTGGCGATCATGCGCGAAACGAATACGCCGGTCGTGTTTGATGCGACGCACTCCGTGCAGCTCCCTGGGGGGAACGGCACGAGTTCAGGCGGTCAGCGTCAGTTCGTCCCGGTCTTAGCGCGTGCAGCCGTGGCCGTTGGGGTGGCGGGTCTCTTTATGGAAACCCATCCGAACCCCGCGTGCGCCAAGAGCGACGGGCCCAATGCTGTGCCGTTAAACCGTATGCGTGAACTCTTAGCACAACTCGTGGAGTTGGATCACGTCGTGAAGGCCCAGCCCTTCTTAGAAGCGGATTTTGCTTAAACTCGGTTTTTAGATCCCAGGGGATGGGCTCGTCCCATCCGTTATTTAGAAAAAAGTAAGTCAAAGGACAAAAATGAGCGCCATTATTGATATCACAGCTCGTGAAGTATTAGACAGTCGTGGTAATCCAACCGTGGAAGCGGACGTTTTATTGGAAAGCGGTGCGTTTGGTCGCGCTGCCGTTCCGTCGGGTGCTTCGACGGGGGTTCGTGAAGCGATCGAATTGCGTGATGGGGATCCCAAGCGCTATTTGGGTAAGGGCGTCAAGAAGGCTGTACTCAATGTTTGCACGGAAATTGCGGATGCCCTTTTGGGGTTAGAAGCCTCCGATCAGACCTACATTGACCGCACGATGATTGCGTTAGACGGCACGGAAAACAAGGCCCGTTTAGGCGCGAATGCGATTTTGGCCGTCTCCATGGCCGTGGCTCGTGCGGCCGCTGAAGAAGCTGGCTTACCGTTATATCGCTATTTTGGCGGTATGAATGCTCATGAAATGCCCGTGCCGATGATGAACGTCATCAACGGGGGCGCTCACGCTAACAATAACCTCGACTTACAAGAATTCATGATCATCCCCGTGGGTGCACCCACCTTTGGTGAAGCGCTTCGCTATGGGGCTGAAGTGTTCCATCACTTAAAGAAGATCATCAATGCACGCGGCATGAGTACCGCCGTGGGTGACGAAGGCGGTTTTGCTCCGCAATGCGCCTCGCACGAAGAAGCCATTGAATTGATTCTTGAAGCCATCAAGGCCGCTGGCTACGAAGCCGGTAGGGATATCGCGTTGGGCTTAGACTGCGCCTCGAGCGAATTCTATGATGGTGAAGGCTATGTTATGAAGAAGTCCTCCGGTAAGACCTTATCGAAGGACGAATGGATTGCCACCTTAGCGGCTTGGTGCGACAAGTACCCGATCCTATCGATTGAAGACGGCATGGCTGAAAACGATTGGGAAGGCTGGAAGGCGTTAACCGACAAGTTAGGGAAGCGCGTTCAGTTGGTGGGTGACGACTTATTCGTGACGAATCCTGCGATTTTGAAGGAAGGCATTGAAAAGGGCGTAGCCAACTCCATCCTCATCAAGGTCAATCAGATCGGGACCTTGACGGAAACGTTTGAAGCCATCGAAATGGCCAAGCGTGCGGGTTACTCGGTCGTGGTTTCGCACCGTTCGGGCGAAACCGAAGATTCGACCATTGCCGATATCGCCGTGGGCTTAAACGCCGGTCAGATCAAGACTGGTTCGATGAGCCGTTCGGACCGTATGGCCAAGTACAACCAGTTACTTCGCATCGAAGAAGATTTGGGCGAAGTCGCGGTCTATCCGGGTCGTGATGCGTTTTATTGCATTCGCTAAGGATCTCGCTTAAGGACTGAGCATGCTTCGCTTATATCAAGGGTTATTAGTGCTAGCGATTGTCGCCGTGGTCTATCAATTGATGGGCCCCGACGGCGCTTTAGCGCGTGAGCGCGAGCTCGCACAGACCCTTGAAGTACAAAAGGCGATGAATGCTGAGGAAAAGTCGAAAAATGATAAATTGGCCGCGGAACTCTACTCGTTAGAAAATCGCAAGGACGCGATTGAAGAGCGTGCCCGTCGTGAGCTCTTTATGGTGCGTAACGACGAAGTGCTCTTTCGTATTGAGCGTCCTGAAGAAGCGGCCAAACGCGATCAGAGCGTGGCCTCGATGCCTGACTATAGTCATCCAGACATTCCGCCCGGGACCCGCCCGACGTTCCGTCCTCAACACGATCATCTGTACTTTGCTCCGAAAAATTTACGCGCACCGCCCTCGCGCGATAAGCGTAAATAATCGATTCAAAAAAACGAGGCCTAATGTTCATTCATCAAACCTCGTTTTTTTGTGTGTTGGGTGAATCCCGTGGATCACCCTTGGTTCTAGTTGATGTCTTTGGACGTTACGCCCGAAACTTTCGATGTGGCCTCATCGTGCTCGAAGGCTTTTTCAATATCGTCGTGCGTTAAGCGGTACGTTTTTCCACAATAACGACATTGGGCCTCTAAAACACCTTCGTCATTTAAGGCATCTAAGGCATCGGCTTTACCCATCATGCGAACCATGTTTTCAATCTTATCAAGACTGCAATCGCATTGGAAATAGGGCTTATACTCACCAATGATCTGGGGTTTTTCTTCCCAGAACAAGCGGTGATTAATCGTGGCCGGATCCAAGGTTAATAATTCTTTGGATTGCACCGAGCTCACAAAGTGGCTCAAACGATTCCAACCGTCTTCGTCCTTCTTTTCTTCGTCGAGCTTACCGCCGAGCTCTGGCATTTTCTGAAGCATAATGCCGCCCGCACGTTCGCCGTCACAGGCGATTTCAAATTGGGTTTGAACCTGTTCACTCTGAATGAAAAAGGCCGTGATCGCTTCGGCAAAGTTCTTCCCTGTTAAGGGCACAATGCCTTGGTAGGGTTGGGACTCGGAA
>CAMYAA010000261.1 GCA_947253615.1 uncultured Sutterellaceae bacterium | reverse complement strand
TGACATCACCGAGACGCTGATAGAGCGTGTCGCGCATCTGGTAGAGATTTTCTAACGCAATTTCTGGCAAGGTTGCTTGCGCCTCTACAGCAGGAGTGATTACCGTGGTACCAGGATCATCAGGGGTGGGCGTTGGTTTCGGCTTCGGCTCTGGCTTTGGCTCTGGCTTTGGAGGTTCAGGTTTGGGCTCGGGTTCTGGAACGATGGTGCCGGGCTTATCTTTGTTGTCATCGGATGTGCCACTATCCTTAAACTCGTCAAGGTAGAAGAGCTTACTAATGTTGTCAGTGACAAGGTGATATCGGTCTTTAAATTTAGCTCTGTAATCGTTCAAGCTGTCATGTTTAATAGTGAATGTATAGGTTTTCTGATTAGTTGGCGTGAGATAAACAAGTTTTGTCGGTTGCACCTGAAGGTTCATGTCGTCACTTGATGAACCTAGATAGATGATTGGATTACCAGTCAAACTTTTCACCAAATTATCGACTGATTCAGGTTTTACCTTCGCTGGATCAATATATAAGAAAACATTTAAATCGCCAGTGGCACTATGTTTGAGATTATCATCGTCACCTGATGGTGCGCTGTAGTCAACTATTAAAGCCCCAGTTTTTGGATAATTGTTATTTCGATTTACAACCTCCAGGTTGAGTACGCCTTGATTTGAATGAAAACGTCTTACATAGACATTTTGAATCCCTGAGGATTTATCCATCGAGTCAAATCGACTGGGAATATTTGGGTACGAACTAGGTATTATATGTAAAGAAATCCCCTCTTCAGCATACGGGATTGTTAGTTTAGATTGATCATCCTGTAAATCTAGAGAAGTAAATGCGGATCTTAAATTGAGGTTGACTTCGTTCGCGATGTCAGGAGAATTAAATAAGGTAGGTCCAGGAAGATCACGTCCAGACGTGTCTGAGATCAATTCTCCGTTTTTTACGATAAGATCGACTCGTGGAATATCGGTGAAAAATTCGGACGTAACTCGTGCTTTTGCCCCATTAATTAACTTTAATGTATTTTTGCCAGTATTGTCGTTTATTTCATGTACGTTATAAACGTTTGTTGCAAACACGAGATAAGAAGTCGGCGAATTGGGGTTATTCAAGGTGATATTTAGATCACTATGGTGATCATTTGAAATTCTTCCCTTGATAAGAATATTTTTTGGGGTATTTTGATCCTCGTCTTTTTGGTTAATGTCGATTCTTGTATGATGATCAAGAGTCAATGCATAAAAGGCGTTGTTGATTAAAACATCCCCATTAAGTTCAATTTTGTTAAGGTAGTCATCGTCTTTTTTGTATACCACTCGATAAGAATCTCTAGTGTTAATGCCGACTGCGGTGGCATCTGTGGTGAACCCTTTATTAAAAACAATATTGGATTTCCACACGACTGTACCGACAGCAAACACATTTAAACCCATATCCCAAGAAATTTCTGGGTTATCCCCGGAGTCTCGATTCACATAACGTTTGGGATCGTGTTTCCTGTTCGGATTATCGATAATCACGTCTTTATCGAAGGTAAGTTTCGCGCTGGAATTCCTCAATCTCAAATCGATACCGCTAGCAGACGTGTTCGATCTGTTGAGAGAGTTATAAGTTAAATGTGTTTTTCCATGAACAATGATACTTTTGGTGTTTGTAATAGGGTGTGACGCTAGTGATCTTATCAAAATACCAGCTATGGCTTTATCGTCATTCCGTGGGTGAACATTCTTATACGTTTGATAGGTCGCTGGTCCATTACCTAAAGCATCAATATTAATATTAAGATCTTGTACTTCAAGTGAATAGATATTACCGTTACTACTAGTATCCTCATCCATCCTGATACCAAAAAGCCATTCTTTTGAGTCAATAGTAGGGTGGGAGTCAGGATTTCCTGTTGTGCTGACTTCAATAGTAGTAGGCCCCTGTAGATTCATGCTGATAGGAACATTTTCACCTAAGCTAGATAGGCCAATACCCGTGAAAAAGGTGTTCTTGGAATTTTCTGTGGCATAGACCATCTTGGCATTAATCGTTAACGAAGAATCTTTTCCCGTGATGAAACTGCTATGGCCGATTAAATTTACCCCAGCAACGTTCGATGCATTAACAATGTTGATGGTATTGTTTGTACCGTTTAATGTGGCAGTGTTATTGGTGACTTTGTCTTGATCTTCTGAATTTTTAATTTCCAAGCCAGTGAAATCAGGAGCATCTGCAAAAATATTTAAATCACTATTGCTAGTAAAGTTAACTTTAACATCCTTTATAGTGTTACTTATGTATAAACCGTGTGGTTGATCAGGACCCATTGTATTCAGGTGGGTCCCAGGAACTAAACCTAATGTAATGTCGGCTTCGGGATTGTCAAATTTAGTGTTAAGAACCCATGTAGATTTATCGTTTAATTCAAGATCAAATTTGCCATTTGGCTTTTCAGTGTCATTCGTGAAGAGGGAGAAAATTCCGAAATTACCGTTGCCAGAAAAAGATCTACTATGGGTTTGAACGCTTAAATATGTAGGGCTGTTAATAGTCAATGAGGCAGATTTGCCATCGATTATATTTGGGGTGATTGAAAAAATGTAACCACTACTGGTTGGGGAATCATTATCGATTTCTCTTGTACCAGGGGGATTTTTAATTGCATCTCTCAGCTTTTCATTATATGAACCAGTCGCATATGGCCCAGTGTGTTTGGTTTTGATGATTTTGAAGAGACTGTTGTTTTCTGAGCTGATAACGACATGACCTTCGGTTTGGGGATCGTATCGAAAGACGGTTATACTTCCCCCGGTTCCTCCACGCATAACGAGGGGATTGTTGGGTAGTGCTAAAGTTGCTTCAGGTTTAAGTTCTAGATTGTAAAACCAGTCATTGAGTAATGGAAAATTATTGGTGTTGTTAAATTTTGACGTGTCAGCTTCTTTGAAATTATCGATGAGAAAAGTATTGTCTGTCTCTTATACACATCTCCGAGCCCACGAGACCGTACTAGATCTC
>CAMYAA010000260.1 GCA_947253615.1 uncultured Sutterellaceae bacterium | reverse complement strand
TCTACACACTGCATATCGTCGGCAGCGTCAGATGTGTATAAGAGACAGGTGCCTAACTGAGCCAACGCATCAGAGGTTTCCTTAAAGGCCGACTGAATCGCCTTTTCGTATTGAGCAACAGCGATTTCCTTGTCAATCTTGGCCGCTTTAAGCTGAGCCGTGTTGCGTCCCCCGGTAAAGATCGGCAACGAGATCGATGGCGTAAAGGACCACATCCCTGTTTGAGGATCAAACAAGTCACTCAAACTCGAGGACATCGTCCCCACAGACGCAACCAAATTCACACGCGGGAAAAAGGCGGCACGAGCAACACCAATATTGGCATTAGCCCCCTTCAAAGTATTCTCAGCCGCTTTAATATCGGGACGGTTTAATAAAACGTCACTCGGCGTACCCGCTAACAAGGTCGCTTCACCAACGGCGTCATTTAAGAGCGTCTTGGGCAGTAAGGCCTCATCAACCGTTTGGGCACACAAGAGGTTTAAAGCACTCACGTCCAACGCTTCTTGACGAACGCTCGCATGAACATCCGCCTGCAAGCTCATCAATGTCGAACGCGCTTGTTCTAAAGCCAACTCGGTAGTGGCGCCAGCCTTTAAGCTATCTTCCACCATCGAGACGTTTTTCTTTTGTGCATCAAGCAGAGACTGTTGCGTCTTTAATAAGTCACGATCAGCCCCTACCTTTAACCAAAGTTGAACGACTTGGGCGATTAACGCGTTCTGGAACGTCACCGCACCTTCCTTACTCGCTAAATACGTTTGTAAGGCCTGTTCATTCATATTGCGTACGCGCCCAAAGAAGTCAACCTCATAGGAAAGACTCGGCAATTGCGTCGTATAAGTATGAGAAATCACGGGCTCACCAAGGGGGTTCATCCCCTTGGGGGTGCGAGTGGCTTGCTCATTAAAGCCAAGATTCGCTTGAGGAGCGAGCGCAGAACGGCTCACCCCATACAAAGCCTCAAGCTTTTTCACGTTAAGCGAGGCAATGCGCGCATCACGATTATTAGCGAGCGCTAACGCAATCACATCACGTAAGCGTGCGTCTTGGTAAAAATCTGACCAAGCCAAGAGCGATTGCTTAACCTCAGGTTGGTGTTGATACGCCAACCCTTGTGGCCAAGTCTGCGGGATCGGCGCCTCAGGACGATCGTACTGAGGAGCCAAATTCACACAGCCTGTGAGTAACAAGACGCCCACCATTGGCAAAACTTTAAACGTGGATAATTTCATCATTGTTTCCTCTGAGCTTAGGCGTTGGTATTGGGCGTTTGAACCTGCTTACGCGCAAATAACTTGGCTAAGCGAAGGACCAACACGTAGAAGATAGGAACGAAGATCACGCACAGGAACGTCCCGGCTAACATCCCGCCTAAAACACCAACCCCAATCGAGTTCTGAGCGCCAGCACCTGCACCCGTCGCCAAGGCCAAGGGTAATACCCCTAAACCAAAGGCCAACGAGGTCATCAGAATCGGACGCAAGCGAACACGAATCGCTTCTTGGGCAGCATGCACAGCATCTTTACCCGCTTCAACGTACTCTTTAGCGAATTCCACAATCAAAATCGCGTTCTTCGCCACAAGACCCATCGTTGTCAATAAGCCCACCTTGAAGTAAACGTCATTGGTCAAGCCCCAAATCCATGTAAGACCTAAAGCCCCAATCACACCGCAAGGCACCACCAACAACACAGCAAACGGAACCGCCCAGCTTTCGTAGAGCGCTGCCAAACTCAAGAAGACCACTAATAAGGAAATAATGATCAACGGTAAGGCTTGTTCACCCGAGGCTTTTTCCTGGTAAGACACACCAGACCAGGCCACGGAATACGTTGACGGGAAGACTTCCTTGGCAATCTTTTCGACCGCGTCCATAGCTTCCCCGGAGGAAACGCCAGGCGCAGGCGAGCCTTGAATATTCAATGCCGACAAGCCATTAAAGCGTTGTAAACCCGGGCTCGTGTATTCCCACTTCAACGTGGCAATGGAACTCAACGGAACCATCTGACCCTGGTTGTTACGGACACGCCAGCTCAAGATCTGTTCAGGCGTCATACGAGAGCCTGCATCCCCTTGAACCCAAACTTGCTTAATACAACCACGGTCTTCATAGTCATTGACATAAGAGCCACCCAAGGCCGTCGAGATCGTCTGACTCACCGCCGTCGGATCAAGGCCATAGATCGCCAACTTATCTTGATCAATCGTTAACTTCAACGACGGATTTTGATTCATCCCGTTGAAACGCACCATCCTCAGACGCGGATCTTGATTGGCTTTGGCCAAGAACTGGTTCATGTATTGGACCATCTGATTTTCAGAGTCCGAACCATTGTTCTGGATATACATATCAAAGCCATCGGCCACCCCTAACGAAGGCACGGGCGGTAACGGGAAGACATACGTCATCGAACCGTTAAATTCTGGGCTCATCATGAACGCGCCCATCATACGGCGTTGAATGGCTTCAACGGACAAGTCCGGGCTCTTACGTTCTGACCAATCCTTTAACTTAATAAAGCCCATCCCCATGTTCGGGCCACTACCCGAGAAGGAGAAACCACTCACTAAGAAGGTCTGATCAATGCCTTTCTTTTCCGTCTTGTTGATAAAGCTCTGAATCTTTTGCAATTCAACCTGCGTACGATCCACGCTGGCATTGTCAGGGAGCTGCATCGTCAAAAGCATGATCCCTTGGTCTTCCTGAGGCATAAATGCCGAAGGAAGCTTCACAAAGGCATAGCCCATGAACGCTAAGATCCCTGCGTAGACAATCATGGCTAACCACGAAACGCGAATCAAAGAGCCCACCCCCGCCTGACAGAAATTCGTCAGCTTTTCAAAGCCACGATTAAACCAGCCGAAAAAGCCCTTCTTTTCACTATGGTTAGGATCAATCTTCAAAATGGAAGCGCACAACGACGGTGTTAATGTCAAAGCAATTAACACAGAGAGCGCCATGGCCTGTCTCTTATACACATCTCCGAGCCCACGAGACCGTACTAGATC
>CAMYAA010000259.1 GCA_947253615.1 uncultured Sutterellaceae bacterium | reverse complement strand
ATCTAGTACGGTCTCGTGGGCTCGGAGATGTGTATAAGAGACAGCTCTTGGCATTATTGGCGAGTACCTCATCAATAATCGCTTCTAAGGCCCCCGTATCCGAGATCTGCTTCAACCCTAATTTTTCAATTAATGTATCCACATCAGATTCGTCACCTTCCCACATCGCGGAGAAGATCACCTTAGCGCCCTTATTGTTAATCGTCGAGTCAGACACACGGGCCAGAATCGAAGCCAACTTCTTAGCGGTCACGGGCGCCTCTTTAAAGGTCATCCCTTCGACGGCCTTCACCTGAGCAGAAAGTTCGCCCATCATCCAGTTAGCGGCCATCTTGTAATCTTTGACCGACTCTGTGAGTGCAAGGTAATAATCGGCCATGTCACGACTCGACGTTAAGATCGACGCGTCGTATTCACTTAACCCGTATTCCTTCTGAAGACGTTGGCGTAACTGATCGGGCAATTCTGGCATTTCGCTCTTAACGCGATCAATCCAAGAACGTTCAATAATCAACGGCAACAAATCAGGATCTGGGAAATAGCGATAATCCATGGAGTCTTCTTTAGAACGCATGGAGCGCGTTTCACCTTTATCCGGGTCATACAAACGCGTTTCCTGAACAACTTTACCGCCATCTTCAATTAACTCAATTTGACGACGAACTTCGTAGTCAATGGCTTCTTGAAGGAAACGGAAGGAGTTCAAATTCTTAATTTCAGAACGCGTGCCAAATTCTTTTTGACCGACAGGACGAACGGAGACGTTCGCGTCACAGCGGAAGTTCCCTTCCTGCATGTTCCCGTCCGAAATGCCTAACCAAACCACTAAAGCATGAAGTGCACGAGCGTAACCAACCGCTTCGGCAGAACTACGAAGTTCTGGTTCCGTCACGATTTCTAATAACGGAGTACCTGCACGATTCAAGTCAATCCCCGAATGGCCTTGAACCAAACCGTGAACCGATTTACCCGCGTCTTCCTCTAAGTGAGCACGCGTTAAATTAATCGTTTTGATGTACGGATCACCCTTTTGAGGCTCAGCCACAAACGTCACCGTACCACCAACCACTACTGGCAATTCAAATTGGCTAATCTGATAGGCCTTCGGTAAGTCAGGGTAAAAATAATTTTTGCGGTCAAAAACCGACTTTTCCGGGACATTAGCACCAATGGCTAAACCAAAACGAATTGCACGTTCGACAGCACCACGGTTTAACACAGGCAACGTGCCCGGTAACGCCATGTCAACTGCACAAGCGTGAACATTGGGCTCGTCACCAAAATGACGAGCGGCGCCCGAAAAGATTTTGGATTTGGTAGACAACTGAACGTGTGTCTCAAGACCAATAACAACTTCCCACTGCATTTTTCTTTCCTCTTGAGACTTGAATTAGTAACCATTCGGATGGCGCTTATGCCAATCCGTATGTTGTTGCCACGTATGAGCAATGCCTAATAAACGAGCCTCAGTGAAATGTTCGCCAATTAATTGGAACCCGATCGGACGACCATTACTGTGAATACCGCAAGGAACCGACATCCCTGGCAAACCCGCCAACGAGGCAGGAACCGTATACAAGTCAGATAAATAAGCGGATACTGGATCAGCGTTCGTCCCGAAATCGTAGGCCGTTCCGGTCGTAATCGGACATAAAATCGCATCAACCTTTTCGAAGGTCTGATGGAATTCCTTAGCAATTAAACGACGCACCTTCTGCGCTTTTAAGTAGTACGCATCGTAGTACCCATGCGATAACACATACGTACCAATCATGATTCGACGCTTGGGTTCATTACCCAACGCTTGAGTACGAGACTTCTTGATCATGTCTTCGATACCGTCATAATCCTTGGCACGATAGCCATAACGGACACCGTCATAACGAGACAAGTTCGAGCTCGCTTCAGCGCAACAAACCACGTAATAAACAGGAACACCCAATTCAGCCATCGGAAGTTCAATATCAACGATCTCAGCACCTAATTCACGATACTTTTCAATCGCCGTTTCAATCGACTCACGCACTTCTGGATCTAAACCTTCACCCATCCAAGAACGCGGAACACCGATACGAAGACCTTTCACACCTTCATTTAAAAGACGCGTAAAGTCTTCCGTGTCCTTTTGAACCGACGTCGAGTCTTTCGGGTCAAAGCCAACCATCGCACCTAAGGTCATGGCACAGTCTTCAGCACTATGCGCCAATAACCCTGCCGTATCCAACGACGAGGCAAACGCAATCATCCCAAAGCGAGAGGGGCGACCATAAGTCGGCTTAATCCCCGTAACCCCGGTGAAAGCCGCTGGTTCACGGATAGAACCACCCGTGTCCGTCCCGGTCGCAATTGGACATAAGCCAGCCGCAACCGCAGCCGAAGAACCACCCGAGGAGCCGCCAGGGACTGCATTCTTATCCCACGGATTGAAAACTTTGCCATAAGCCGAGTTTTCATTGCCCGAACCCATCGCAAATTCGTCGCAGTTCAATTTGCCCAAGCAAACCATCCCTGCTTCTTTAAATTTTTCAACAACCGTAGCATCAAAAGGCGACATGTAGCCTTCAAGCATCTTACTCGCCGCGGTCGACGCCCATTCTTTCGTCACAAAAATGTCTTTATGAGCAATCGGAATCCCCGTAAGTTCAGTCCCTTTACCTTGGGCTAACAACTCATCGGCTTTTTTCGCTTGTTCTAAGGTCACTTCAGGTCGAACATCCAAATAGGCATTAATGCCTTGATGGTTCTGAATTCGATCCAAAAAGTGTTGTGCTAATTCAACGGCCGTAATTTCGCGGTTATGTAACTTTTCGGATAACTCACGAATCGATAAAAAGGTTAAATCTTGAGTCATACCTTTCTCTTATTCAATAACCTGAGGAACTAAGAAATACCCTTCTTCCTGTTCAGGAGCATTCTTCATGTTTTCTTCACGATTGTTCGGTTCGGTCACTTTATCGTCACGCAAACGTTCAACACCATCGTGGGGCTGTCTCTTATACACATCTCCGAGCCCACG
>CAMYAA010000258.1 GCA_947253615.1 uncultured Sutterellaceae bacterium | reverse complement strand
AACGAAGGGGCTTGGGGGATGAAAAACTTAGGCGGTCACGATCCCTTATCGATTGAGCGTGGTTTTGAGCTCATTGATGCGGGGGTTCGTTATGGTGGAGCCGTCGCCTGGCACGCCGGGAGCACGACGGCGGGGAGCAATATTTTAGGGATGCTTGAAGCGGCCCGCGTGGCGCAAGGGATGCCCTTACATATGGCGCACATTAATGCGTATTGTCGCGGTCGCGTTTACGACGCCAAAGAAGAAGTGGCGATTGCCTTAGCGTGTTTAGAACAAAACCCCAATCTCTACAGTGAAAGTTATTTGTGTCCGGGCAATGCGACGATGTTAGACACCCTACCCGACGGGCGATTAGAAGACGCCGTGACGGCGATGTGTGTTGAGAAGTTTGGCTTTGAACCCAATGCCCAAGGGTTAGAAAAAGCGATTGCGGCGGGGATTTGCACGGTCTTTACGGTGGAAGGGGAACAAACCGAAGCGGTCTCCCCGGAAGAAGGAGTCAAAGCCTTTTTATCACAAAACCCCAAGGGGCATAAGCTTCTCGGGAGTTTCCCCGTGAATGATCCTGCGATTCAGCGTGATTTAGTCACGGCCAAGCGTCCGGATCGTACGTTTTATGTGGACGCCATCAGCACGGACGGGGGTTGCATTCCGCGCAATGATTTAGTCACGCGAGGGTTAACGCTGGTGGAAGCGGGGTATTTAACGCTTCAAGAATTTGTTTTGAAGTCGAGTTTGACGCCAGCGCGTCATCTTCGCCTATTAAATCGTGGGCATCTGAGCACAAATGCCATCGCTGATATTACAATAGTCGACAAACGTAATAAAAAAGCTCGAGCGACGCTCGTTCAAGGCCAATTTAATCTCTTTAATGGCAAGGTCTTAGGTGAAGGCCTAACCTTTGTCACGACAGAGCGAGGAGATGCTCATCTTCGACAAGCTGGCTTTAGGACGATCGTGACGGACCCGAGCACTCCTCATCCGCTTCGCCTAAGTATTTAAAAAGCCGAACCTTTATGTCTTTAGACCATCTTTTAGGCCTGATGCGCTGTGCGATTTTTGACGTCGATGGAACTTTGATCGATTCTTTAGATATTTGGAATCAAGTTGACGTTAACCTCGCCCACGAACTCGGTCTGCCGTTGATTTCGCCCTCGATGATTTACGAGTTGCGAGAATCCACCCTGCGTCAATTTTCCCAATCTGAAAATCCCTATGTTGCATGGTGTCGCCTCTTGGGTGAGATGGCTCATTCGAGCAAATCACCGACCGAAATTCATGAATTGCGTTATGCCTTAAGTCGTCGCGCGTTAGCGGAAAACGTACGCTATCGTGAAGGGGCTACGGACTTTGTCAAAGCGTTAATCGCCAAAGGGGTTCGTTGTGCCTTAGCGACGACGACGCGTCGTGCGAACATCACGGTTTACTCGCAGAAAAATGAGGTGATGAAAGCCGAGCTTCCGATGGAATCGACTTTTTATCCGATTCTCACGCGTGAGGATGTGGCCAGTACGAAACCCGATCCCGAGGTGTATACGTTAGCGCTTCATCAGATGGGGTGTGCGCCCTTTGAGACGGTCGCCTTTGAAGACACCTTAGAAGGGGTTCAAAGTGCAAAAGCTGCGGGCATTCCGGTGATTGCGATTCGTGAAAGTCACAGTAAAGAGCATGAAGCAGAAATTCGTGCAACGGTCGATGCATTTGTCGAAACTTACGACGAATTGATGAAAGCTTTACCGCGCTAATCCTGAGTGATTGCCAGAAGATTCAAAAACGGGGATGATCAGAATCACCCCCGTTTTTTCATAGTTCGAGTGCCCTCGTTCGTTCACGAGGGCGCATAAAAAGCGTTCGGACTATTTCTTTTTCTGAATTAACTGCTTTAACTCGTTAATTTGTTGTTGCATAGCCTTGAGCTCTTGGGCCATTGAGCCTTTCGTTTTAGCGAGTTCGGACTCCAGCTTAGTCGTTTTGTTTTGATACACGACGACTTCTTGAATTAGGCGTTGAATTTCACCCTGGCTATGATTGAGTTCATTCGCGGCAATGAAGTTTTCCGCATCACTACTACCGCCAAAGCGATAAGCGACACCGAGGTTAAACATCTTGTCACGCGCATTTTGAACAGACGCGCCCGCGTTCACCCGCAAGTTACGTTTGAAGTAATAGCCCATCCCCACGGCGAGGGCATTTTGGCCATGGTAGTGACCCACAGCGGCAGACATCGAGAATCGATGATCTTTATCGAACGGTAAGGGCTGCAAACCCGCCATGGCAGCTGACAAAGCACCAACGCGATAAACGGGCGTCATATCCACTGAACCATTTCCAATTAATTGCTTAACTTCCCAGAGCTGCCCACCATTGACAGCGTCTTTGCTACCCTTTTCTACCTTACCATTGGCCACTCGATAAATCGGGTTATCTCGGCCATTAAGACCATCGGGCGTGACGTAATTGTTCCCATCAATGCTAATGCCTTCGTTTGAAAACTCAATGGAATGAGCTTGCGGTAATGTGATGTACATAAGATTTCTTTCGAAGCCGTCTTGAGCACTCAGCGTGTTAGGTAACATAACAAACTTCTCCGCCCCCCAAGGTAAACTTTGCTAGGAAATGCAATAACTTTGTTTTTAGCTTCAACCTTTTCTGACTTTACATCCTTAGGAGAAGGACGAAAAAAATAGTCGGTAAATTTATTCGCGTCAAATGTGACAGGATCCTTTGTTTCGTTATACTTTATAAGTTTGTTACTATCCCAGTCGTACTTCTGTCTGTAAACAGGGAACACTTGCCCCATAAGATCGGGAGAAACCGTAATTTGGGTTTTAACCGGTCCTTTATTAATTGTTATCCCCGGAACCAATTCGGTAATTTCATTCTCAGTAGTACCTTCTGCCCAAGAGGTTCCTATAGCCCCAAGCATCATCACCATGCTCAGAACACTAATCTTTAAAACAAATGCGCGCGGCTTCATAAAACACCCCCAGGCTTTTTATTAAATAATGATCCCAACGGGGCA
>CAMYAA010000257.1 GCA_947253615.1 uncultured Sutterellaceae bacterium | reverse complement strand
GTGCCCACCCGAAGGTGGGCACGAGCAAGGCGCACCCTAAGAAAGCGTAGATAAAGCGCTTCATTGTGGTGCTACCTTATTAGAACTTAATTTCTGCACTAATGTAGAAATTGCGACCAGGCGCTGCCAAAGCAACAAAATTATCCGTTGCAATGCGTGCATCTAAACCGAAACTTGTCTGACGCAAGTTTTCCCACGTGATGTACTTGTAGTTAAAGAGGTTATAGATACCACCACGAATCGTGATGTTCTTTCGCGGCTTGTAATACCCCGTTAAATCTGCAATGGCCCACGCTTGAGTTTTCATACGTGCATAACGAGAACCCTGGCTAACCAAGCCCCCCGTCTTGCTACGCACTTCTAATTCAGACGGATCTTTAGCAGCAGACCAGGTGTTCACATAGGAGACACCCCACTTTTCACTAGGCGCATTGTAATTAATCCCTGCAACGACACGAAGCGGTTGAATGGAGTCAAACGCATAGTCAGACACAATGTTGAATCGTTCCGAATATGGGGCCAGTTTGCGTACTTTAGTTAAGGAAGTGTTGACAAAAAGTTCCAACCCTTCAGGAAGCTTATTCCATAATGCATAAGCATCCAACTTGGCCTTTACATCAAAGCCATGAGTCGAAAAATTATGCACGTTGTAATACGAGTAATTAGTATCGACTCGAGCCAAATCGATGACGTTCTTAAAGCTGCTAATAAAGTAACTTGCCGAAACATTCAAGATCGGATGCACGAAATCAAAACCAATTTCTTCTGTAATACTGGTTTCCTTCTTAAGCGGCCCCTGGGGGTCAATGTTAGAGTTCGACTCAACAATATTGAATGAAGGACCAATCTGCTCTAACACCGAGGGGAATCTAAAGCCAGTACTCACACGTGCTTTTAATTTCAAAGGTTCCCAAACACGGTAAGCAACGCCTAAATCCCATGCTAAATTGTTATGAGTTGCCCCTTCAAAAATAAAGCTGCGTTTACGTTGTTCTGGCGTAGGATGCGGATTGGGGTATTTCAAATAATCAAAACGAGCCCCGGCGCTTAATTCAAGCTTCTTCCATTTCATACGATCGCCTACGCTCACAAAAAACATACGTGAACGAAGGTTGTCGATCTTATGAGTTTGGTTCTCTATAGCATTATCATCAAGCACTCGATTACCTGTCGCCTCATCAGTATGCTGACGACTCCCATGAGCTCGAATATCTGCGTCAAGCAATGAATATTTGCTATCCACGAATCCAGACTTAACTTTCAATTCATGACGTGTTGGGCCAAGCTTAAAACGTTTTTCAGCCTCACCAGACCAACGCCAATCATGTTCTCGAAGGTCCGCGATCTTCTTAACACCCCACTGGCCCGAAACTTCTCGAACTCGATTATTTTTTGCAGCGCCTTCTAAATCTGGCCAGCAATTCAGATCAACGGCAGGCCATCGAGCACAATTTAAATTGTAGTAACTGCTGCTGATCTTGAGATTTCGATGATCGATTTCCATTTTGGCTCGATCAATAAATCGGCCCTTCTCTGGTTCATATCGATACTCTAACCCTACGCGGTTATTGTGGTGATTGTCCACATAATGCATTGTCGGCGTATAGTCGAGCATCCCAGTCTCATGTTCACCAACATGAATATCGGTACTTACAATATCCTTCTTAATTTTGTTACGAGCTAGTGTAGTAGAAGACGGCGAAAAGTTAGCCAATGTCATTTCTTTAACCAAATAGTCCTGCTTGGTCAAATCCACCACCGCGCCCACATAATGTTCGGGCGTTACTAACAAACCGAACTTACTCAAGACCGATTCACTATCGTAATCCATTGGATTAGGGACTTTTCGATCAGCACCCGATACATCGGCCATATCAAACCAACGACCACCACCGGGCAACTTCAAAGCCGCATCCTGATCGCTCTCAAGAAATACGCTCCCTTTATATAAACTTTCATGAGCACGAATTTCGTGACCATGACGTCGTGTCACTTGAATAAAACCTTCATAACGATCGTATCGACCTGCAATAGCGGCTGAGCCAAACCAACGTGTATCTTTGGTGGTATACCCTGCCTTAATACGACCCGCATACAACTTATCGCTATCAGGCTCAAAGAAATCGGATGTATCCTTAGTCGTCATCGAAACAGCACCGCCGAGACCACCACTTCCGGACTCAACGGAGGAAGAACCTTTTTGTAAATTAACGGCCTTTAAGTTCTCATATTCAACTTCATTGACAGAAGCAGATGAACGAGACTGTCCTAAAGCTCCATTGCGGTCGATTCGACGCAAAATTGGTGCCGAGGCAAAACCGTCTACCGTAACGCCGACACGTTCTTTTTCAACGCCATGAATGGCAAAACCTCGGCTTGTACCACGCCCACCAGCTTCATTGGCTGAAATTCCAGGATCCTGACGGACCAAGTCGCGAATATTTTCAATCTGTTGTTTCTGAATAACATTCGCATTTTTTTGCGTTAATCCCAATCCACTAACATTAGCAGGACGAGCACGCTTAATAAATTTAGATCGAACAGTAATAGTCTCCAACTGAGTGGATGCTTGATCTTTTTGAGCTTTTTCCGCTCCTTGATCTGCCGCCATAGCTACGGAGCCCGTATACATGGAACAAAGAACGACAGACACCAATAAAACAAAAGGACGAACTTGTAATGACTTCATGATGTTTCTCTCTTATTGCGCTTGATTACTTCCATTCGGCGTCGATTCGCTTTGAACCGCTTTACCTGAGAACATCACTAAGAAATCAGCATTTACTCCATCACTACTTGGCTTTGCTCCAATACCCGCTAACTCGTTCGCATTAGGACCAAAGAACCCACCGCGCACTTTGATCTCTCCAGAGAAAGTATCAGTTATCGCAGTCTGCTTACTGGCATCCATCTTCAACTTATTGAACGTAACTTTTCCATTAAATGTATTAGACGTAATTTGGGCATCCAATTTCCCTGTCTCTTATACACATCTCCGAGCCCACGAGACCGTACTAGATCTCGT
>CAMYAA010000256.1 GCA_947253615.1 uncultured Sutterellaceae bacterium | reverse complement strand
CGAGATCTAGTACGGTCTCGTGGGCTCGGAGATGTGTATAAGAGACAGGCCATGTCCAATGCGGCGAACTGTCGCCTCACGCATGACGATATTTGGCTCTTAGCGATGTCGGTGGCTCGTGTGGGTGGCCTTTCGATTATTACGCGTAGTTTATTAGCGCGTTCGACGGTGGCTCTCGCTGGGAAGTTTACGGTGGAAGGGTTTATTCGTGAGCTCTCTCGCACCAAGGCAACCCTCGTCTCCATTGTGCCTACCATGCTCACGCGTCTCTTAAACGAGGCGCCTGAGTGGGAAGTTCCCTCTACCCTGCGTGCTTTATTGTTAGGGGGCTCGAGCGCGAGTGCGCAATTATTAAAGCGTGCTCAAGCCAAACATATTCCCGTGATGTGCACCTATGGGATGACGGAAACCGCGAGTAATGTGGTTACGACCCCTTATGAAGATCGCTATAACGCGCTTTTCGGGACGGGTACGGTCAATCAAGGGGTCGAAATCAAGATTGAAAACGGCTTTATTTACGTGCGTGGTCCCATGCTGATGGCGGGCTACTGGGGCCAAGCGCCCTTGGCTGAGGACGGATGGTTTCAAACGGGCGATATGGGCGAACTTGATGATCAAGGGCGTTTGACAGTGCATGCGCGTCGTGCTGATTTGATCGTGACGGGCGGAGACAATGTCTATCCGGCGGAAGTGGAAAACGTTTTAGAAACCATTCCTGGGATTAAAGAAGCGCGTGTCGTGGGCTTACCCGACGAAGAGTGGGGCGCTATCGTGAGTGCGCTATTGGTGCCCGAGGGCAAACCGTTAACGCCCGAGGATTGTGTGAAAGCGATTCGACCACGATTGAGTCCGTACAAGTGTCCACGACGCATTGCGTGGGTATCGTCATTACCGGTTTTAAGCAACGGCAAGCCCAATCGTCAACCTGAGATCTTGAAGGATGTTGGTCCTTTGATTACACTGCATTGGACGAATAAAACGTCAGGCTCGCACTGAGTCAACTTTAGTTTAGGAATTGAATCGATGAGTAAAAACGTCCCCCCTTCCTCGCCAACGACGAGCATTAACTTACTTGACGAGCAGAAAAAGCGCCAAGAAGGCACCGCTCATAATATTTGGATGGATCGTGATTTCTTCGGGACGATTTTAGTCAATCATATCGAAGAGAGTACCAAGCTTGAGGTGAAAGTGCGTCAGGGAAAAATCACCCCGGCCGAAGCCCAAGCCTTGCGTGAGCAATTCGCGGACTTACTCGCCTTAGTGTTGATGGGGCGTCATCCGCACTTAACGCTTCAATCCGACTTCTTGGGTGAGCGTTTAATTGCCTATATTCGCGAACACTATCCCGATACTGTTGAACCCATTGAGGAATTCCATCCAGAAGCGTTCCCGACGACCAACGAGGGTTCGGCTCAGATGGTCTACATTGCTCGACGCTTTGTCGTTCATGCGTTCTTGGCGGCCAATGCGATGATTGCCTTGGAAGAGCGTTTTGATCGTCAGAAAGCCTATGAAATTATTCAAGGCGTCGTGAACGACTGGTTAAATCGTTTGGTCCCGCCAAAACAAAATTAAACGTTTGGGGGTGCCTCACGCACGAACGCATTAACGCAAGGTCGGTGATTTTTACTGACCTTTTTTCATCGTTGGATGACCGACGTGGGGGCTAGCCAAGAACGCGTGAGGTTGTCGAGTAAGACCACGTCGTGTCATACCAAACCGAGGGCTCTCGGGCGCTATGATTCAGATAGTTACGCTTTATGTGCAAAATTTCGGTATGATGAGGGACTTTAAAGGAATCCAATACACGCTATGTCTGAACCCCTGGCTTATTTAAAACCCGAAACGTTTAAGGTAGACGGCTTACGCCGTGAAGATTTTGAGATCATGGCGCCGGCCGGCTCTCGCGAATGTTTAATGGCGGCCGTACGTGCCGGGGCCAATAGTGTGTATTTTGGCGTGGGCGAATTGAATATGCGTGCCCATTCGGCCAACGACTTCACCGTGGACGATTTGCCTGAATTGGCCAAAACGCTCCATGAGCATAATGTTAAAGCGTATTTAACCGTGAATACAGTGCTTTACGACGAAGACTTACCCGCGATGCGTCATTTAATTGAAGCGGCCAAAGCTGCGAATGTCGATGCGGTGATCGTGAGTGATCCGGCGGCGATGATGCATGCGAAGACGGTGGGTATTCCAGCGCACTTGTCTACGCAGTTGAATGTAGGGAACGTTGAGACGTTACGTTTATATAGTCAGTGGGCGGACGTGACGGTACTCGCTCGCGAATTACGTTTGGATCAAGTCCGTAAAATTTACGAAGCTATTCAAAACGAACCGATTTGTGGACCCTCGGGGAAACCCATTCGAATTGAGATGTTCTGTCACGGGGCGCTATGCATGTCGCATTCGGGTCGATGCTTTATGAGCTTACACACCCGTGGCAAGAGTGCCAATCGTGGGGCCTGTTTACAGAACTGTCGTCGTAGCTATATTGTCAAAGACAAAGAGCGTGATATCGAACTTGAAATTGACAATGAGTACATTATGAGTCCGAAGGACTTAAAGACCATTGGTTTTATGGACAAGATGGTGGCCGCTGGGGTGCGGGTCTTTAAGATTGAAGGACGTGCTCGCTCGCCCGAATATGTTTTAGCGACGGTGACGGCCTATCGTGAAGCGCTCGAAACCATTTTAGCGGGTCAGTGGAATCAAGAAGCTAAAACCCACTGGGACGGTGAACTTGCCAAAGTGTTTAATCGTGGGTTCTGGGACGGGTATTATCTTGGCCAGACCGTGGGTGAATTAACGGAAGACTATGGCTCTGGGGCCACCGAAAAGAAGACCTTCTTAGGGATGTGTTTAAACTGGTATTCGGGCCCAAAGATTGGTTATGTCCACATTCAAGCGGGCACGATCAAAGTGGGTGACAAAATCCTGGTGACGGGCCCAACGACGGGGGCGTATATTACGACTGTCTCTTATACACATCTCCGAGCCCACGAGACCGTACTAGATCTCG
>CAMYAA010000255.1 GCA_947253615.1 uncultured Sutterellaceae bacterium | reverse complement strand
CGGCGACGCGGTGTTTAACAACACGTTGTCAGTAGCGAGGAAGTGAATTAAACACCCTTTTGAGCCAAAGGTCAAACCAACACACCAGAAATAACGCATACAGGGTATAAAAATCCCCTAATTAAGGGATTTGAGCGGATTAAAGGCGCAAAAAAAGGGCCTTTCGGCCCTGTGTGATTATTTCAACCAATCGATGGGTTCTTTCCCGTGCGCCACGAGCCACGCATTGGCTTGCTTAAAGTGACCGCACCCTAAAAAAGGAATTGGTCCCTTATTGGCCGATAACGGTGACGGGTGATTGGCTTCCAAAATGCAATGCTTCTCAGGGTCAATCAAATCACGCTTTGCCCGTGCAAAATTTCCCCACAACATAAAGACGAGTCCATCACGTTCTTGACTCAAGGCTTCAATCAAGCCATCCGTGAGCTTTTGCCACCCAAGATCTTTATGTGAATTGGGTTCGTAAGCACGCACGGTTAAGGTGGCATTGAGCAATAACACCCCTTCTTGAGCCCAAGCCACCAAGGAGCCGTCCGTTTTCACGGGCATGCCCCACTCGGCGGCAATTTCTTTTTTGATATTGCGTAACGAGGGCGGCACTTTGACCCCAGGCGCCACGGAAAAGGCTAAGCCTTCGGCTTGGTTGTCACCGTGATAAGGATCTTGCCCCAAGATAACGACCTTCACTGCATGAAAGGGCGTGAGTTTCATCGCACGAAAGATTGCCTGAGGGAACACACAGGCGTGTTTCTCCTCCTTGTCAATCGCTTCTCGTAATGCCTTCCCCTCGGGACTCGCTAAGAACGCTTCAATCCGCGCTCGCCAAACCTTATCCTCCGGGAGTGTCCAGTCAAGCAAGGTTGATTCCTTCGCCATGGTTGTCTCACCCCACAGGGAGTCCAGGCTCAAATTCCCACGTGTCATACGCTTCACGACTATTGAATCGACTCTTGTTGAAGATAATGGGCTGCGAGTCGTTGTGAACGACTGCGGTAAAGCCCAATCATACAAATATCCGAGGCCATCTCTTTGGCCATCTTATTGCCCGCACTCATTTGCCCATCAAACTTGCACTGATAACGCACAAACGCATCAAAGTTCTGATCCGCACGAATCATACTATTCCAGGTCTCGCGATTTTTATTGGCCTTATCCTTAATTTTGGCCAACACTAACACGCGCTCCGTGATGTTTTTGTATTCCTCTTGGACCGCTTTCAACTCTTTTTTTATGCAAGCTTGCTTTTTCGTCAGATTCTCGCCACTTTGCTCATAGCATCGCACTAACGCACTCGAGGTGAGCGTTTCACTCTGGGTCGGGGCGGCAAAAAGCGGAAAGCTGACGCTCCCCATGAGCGCCACCCATACTAAAGACGTTTTAACCTTCATGGAGAGCCCCCTTCCCGTTAGAAACGACCCGCAACCACCAGATCACAAACTTTCTTGGCGCTCGGATACACGCGGGTAAAGCCCGCTTCACGTGCCCACTCGCCAATACTCACACCTTCGTTGTAACCCGTCTCGACCAAGGCAGCAACCACATCAGCCGCACGAGCCGCCAATGCGTCATTTCGAGAGTCGCCCACCATGATGGCTTCAGAACGATCCACCCCTAAGTCAGACAAAGCCTTTAACACCATATCCGCCGCGGGTTTAGGATGTTCACAATCGTCCCCGGCAACGATCGTGTCAAACAAGTCCACGATGCCTTGCTCTTGTAAAAACTCCACCGTCAAATCACGATACTTGTTCGTGACCACCGCCGTTTTAATCCCGCGCTCACGAAGGGCCTTAATGCCTTCAATGACCCCCGAGTAAAACGTCACGCGAGTGCCATGCGATTGGGCCCAGTAGTGAACGAGCTCTTTTAAGAGCGCATCCACGTCGCCATCAACCTTCGCAAAATCGAGATAGCGCTGGACTAAAATACGCGCCCCACGCCCAATCATACGTTCCGTATCCAAGGGCTCGGGGACGGGCCAACCATGCGCTTTGGCTAAACAAAGAAGCCCGTAATGAATCTCGGGCAAGCTATCGACGAGCGTCCCGTCAAGGTCAAATAAAACCGCTTTAATCGACGGTAAAACTGCCATCGTTTTCTCTCCCAAAATCATTGCGCATCCAACGCGTTAACAGCATCACGCATTTCGCGAATCACTCGGCTATACCCTTCTTTATTTTTGGCACCAAAGACCGCCGAACCCGCAACAAACGTATCAGCACCCGCTGCGGCAACCGCTTGAATGTTCGTGGGTTTAATCCCACCGTCGACTTCAATCATGATGCGACGACCAGTTTGCTCGTAATAGCGATCAAACTTCTCACGCACACAACGAATCTTCTCTAACGTCTGAGAAATAAAACTCTGGCCCCCAAAGCCCGGATTGACACTCATTAAAAGCACCAAATCGAGTTTATCCATCACAAAATCCAAGTAGTTCAACGGCGTGGCTGGATTGAACACCAAACCCGCCTTACACCCCAAGGACTGAATTAACTGTAACGTGCGATCAATATGACGCGAGGCTTCACAATGAAACGTAATTAAATTCGCCCCCGCTTTCGCAAATTGCGGAATTAACGAATCCACCGGTTCAATCATCAAATGCACATCAATCGGGGCCGTCGTATAAGGACGAATCGCCTCCAAAACCAACGGTCCCACCGTCAAGTTAGGCACATAATGATTGTCCATCACGTCAAAATGAATCCAATCAGCCCCTGCCTCAACCACATCCGTAATCTCCTGACCTAAACGAGCAAAATCAGCAGATAAAATTGAGGGGGCAATACGACACGTCGGCATTTTTTATTCCTATTTCTTGATTGCTGGGCAAAACATGAAGCGTTCACCGTTCGGGCGAACCCTTGCGCTTAAAACATGCAAATCATACTACCTTGTTCATAGGGTTAACGCATGGAGAATGCCCAGAAAAATACCAGGCTCCCTCACCGAGGGACACCCTTGTTGGCGCTCTCTTATACTATGAGCTCTAGAAACTTATCAACCTGAGCACTCATGATGAAAAAA
>CAMYAA010000254.1 GCA_947253615.1 uncultured Sutterellaceae bacterium | reverse complement strand
GTCCGGGTAAAGCCCAGGGCGAGTTGATGACAGATTCTTTCGAATCCATTCTTAACGACACAAGCGTGGATTGCTTGGTGGATGTCCTCCCTGGGGCGCACCCGTCGTATGAGTATATTCAAGCTGGTTTAAACGCGAAGAAAACCGTCGTGACGGCCAATAAAGCCGCCGTGGCTTTGGATTTACCTGGCTTGAGCGCGCTTGCTCAAAAAAACGGCGTTCAATTCTTTTACGAAGCCACTTGTGGCGGTGGTGTTCCCGTGATTCATAACTTATGTCGTACGGTTGAAGTCGACGATATTAAGCGTGTGAAAGGGATTTTAAACGGGACGTGTAACTTTATTCTTGACGTAATGGAAACCCAAGGTCGCGACTTTGCGGACGTTCTTAAAGAAGCTCAAGCGTTAGGCTACGCTGAAGCTGATCCGACGACGGATATTTCCGGGGAAGACGTTCGTAATAAAGCGATTATTGCGAGCTCCATTGCGTACCAAACCTCGGTCGTGAAAGATTTCCCGGTCTCGGGCTTAGTAGGCTTGAGCGCTGAAGTCTTAGAAAACCTTCGAGCCGAAGGGGCCACGTGCCGATTAATGCTTTTATCGAAAAAAGAGGGCGACGCTTATGCTTTAGGGGTTGCCCCTCTGAAAGTTAGCCAGAGCTCGCTCTTTGCTAATGTACGTCAAAACTTTAATGCCGTTGAACTGGATAGCGAATATTTAGGGCGCTTCCAACTCACGGGACAAGGAGCAGGTGGGGATCCGACAGCCCTTGCCGTGGTACAAGATTGTGTATCCGTGGCGAAGTCGCTCCCCTTGGGCACACCCCGCTTTGACCGCACCTTGACGTACACACCGACCTTATTGATGGGTAACGCGTATTTTGTTGACGAAGTCCTTCGTGACGTCTCCTTAGAAGAAGCGACTAAAGAAGCCCAAAAGCGTCAAGCGTTCTTCGTTTGGGAAGAAGCTTCAGACGCCGCGATGAAGACTTGGTGGCTCTAATCTGAGCATTGAGTCCGAGTCGTCCGTCGGTTTAGATTCCACTTTTTTAAAAGCATTCGACAAATGATTAAGATTACGAAATTCGGCGGTAGCTCCGTCGCTGATGCAGATCAATTCGCCAAAGTTAAGAGCATTATTGAAGCGGACAATACTCGTCGCTTCGTGGTGGTTTCCGCCTCCGGGAAGCGCTTCAAGGGTGATAACAAGATCACCGACTTGCTCTTTTTGTGCATGCTCACGTGACCTACCATGTGGACTACATGCCGCTTTGGCACACCATTGAAGAACGCTTCATTGGCATTCGTGACGCCTTGGGCTTAAAGACCCCCATCGAAGAAGAATTAGCTGCCATTGGGAAAGCCCTTCCCGATATGAGTGTGGACGAAATCGTCAGCCGTGGTGAATACATCACCGCTCGTTTGATGTCGGAATACTTAGGTTTCCCCTTTGTGGACGCCAAAGACGTCATTGCGATTCGCTATGATGGCTCGTTCGATTACGAAGCCATGGAAGTCAATTTGGTGAAGGTTCTCGAGCAGCATGATCGCTTTGTGATTCCAGGGTTCTACGGCTCGTTACCTAACGGCAAGATTCGTGTGATGAGTCGCGGTGGCTCCGATATTACGGGCTCTTTGTTGGCTCGTTGCTTAAATGCGGACGTCTACGAAAACTGGACGGACGTCTCGGGCTTTTTAATGGTGGACCCACGCATTGTTCCCAATCCGAAGAATATCGAACGCATTACGTTCTCGGAATTGCGTGAACTCTCCTACATGGGGGCGAGCGTTTTACATGAAGAAGCTGTGTTCCCCTTGCGTGAACAAAACATTCCTATTCATGTGTTAAACACCAACCGTCCTCAAGATCCAGGCACGATTGTTCGTGATTCGATCGAAGAGGTAAGTGGCCCCTTAATGACCGGGATTGCCGGGAAGAAGAACTTCATTGGGATTGAAATCTCCAAGAAGCATATGTCCAACGAAGTGGGCTTTATTCGCCGCGTGTTGGAAATCTTTGAGCAGTATGAAGTCTCGATTGAACACGTTCCTTCGGGGATTGACTCCATTAGCTTGGTCGTGAATCGTGCCGATGTGGAAAACAATATTTATGAGCTCATTGCGGATATTAAGAAAGCAGTGAAGCCGGATTTGGTTCGAGTGACTGAACCCTTGGCGTTGATTGCCATTGTGGGTCGCAACATGAACTCCCGTCCTGGTACCTCGGCCAAACTCTTTACGGCCTTAGGTAATGCGGGTATTAACATCCGTATGATCAGCCAAGGTAGCGCAGAGTTAAACATTATTGTGGGTGTGAACAACGAAGACTTGAACAAAGCAGTTGAATGTCTTTACAACACCTTCTCGGAAGAACGTATTTAAGGAATGAGCATCATGAAAAAGATTAACGTTGGGATTTTAGGGGCCACCGGGGCCGTTGGCCAAGAAATGTTGAAGGTGATGGCAGAGCGCCATTTCCCTGTGGCTGAACTTCGTCTTTTCGGAAGTGAACGCTCCGCCGGGAAGAAAGTCGTTTACGAAGGTCAGGAAGTGACGATCGAAGCGACCACGGTTGAACGCTTTGACGGTCTTGACTTATTACTCGGTGCAGTCGACAACGACTTAGCGAAGATTTACATTCCCGAAGCCGTCAAGCGAGGTGTTCACGTCGTGGACAATTCGAGCGCTTTCCGTTTGGATCCGGAAGTGCCGTTAGTGGTTCCCGAAGTGAATCCCGAAGATATTGCCAAGTCCAAGGGCTTAATTGCCAATCCGAACTGTGCGACGATTATTGCGTTAGTCGCCGTGGCGCCCTTACATAAAGAAGCGCACATTAAGCGTATGGTGCTTTCGACCTATCAAGCCGTTTCGGGGGCTGGTGCCGCCGGCATTACCGCTTTAGAAGAAGAGGTCAAACGTGCTGATGGTGAACGTGTCGAAGGCTCGGTCTTCCCGTATCCGATCGCTTATAACTTAATTCCGCAGATTGGTGGCTTTAACGATATGGGCCTGTCTCTTATACACATCTCCGAGCCCA
>CAMYAA010000253.1 GCA_947253615.1 uncultured Sutterellaceae bacterium | reverse complement strand
TTTGCTTTTGTTCAACGCCATTGATGTAGAGCACCTTGTTGCGATATTCAACGGTATCGCCCGGCACCCCAATCACGCGCTTGATGTAGTCAATCGAAGGGTCCATCGGATAACGGAACACCACGACGTCCCCGGACTTGGGTTCTCCAATGCTGATAATCTTCTTATCAATCCCGGGTAAACGAATCCCATAGTCGTACTTATTGACCAAAATAAAGTCACCCGGCTGCAGGGTCGGTAACATCGAACCCGACGGAATACGGAACGGCTCCCACAAGAAACTGCGAATAATAAACATCAACAGAATCACCGGGAAGATATCGGCCGTATATTCCACATACCAGGGCTTACGCGCGTACTTCTTCAATAACGCGTTTTGTTCGTCAATCACGGAGGGCTCCCCACGATCAATCGCTTCACGATTGGCCGCTTCAAAAGCCCCCACCATTTCACGCGCCTTGGCACGACGACGCGGTTCTAAACGGAATCGCTCTAAAATCCACATCGCGCCCGTAAAGAGCGTTAATAACAAAAGGATCAACGGAAAATTCATTGTCGTTACTCTCTCATTGAGGATACACGGGGCCCCTTCGAGCCCCACCTCGGGTCCATTATTTTTCTTCCACCTGGAGAATGGCTAAGAAGGCTTCCTGCGGAATTTCCACGGAGCCCACTTGCTTCATTCGCTTCTTACCCGCTTTTTGCTTTTCTAAGAGCTTACGTTTACGGGTAATGTCCCCACCGTAGCACTTGGCCAACACGTTCTTACGTAAGGCCTTCACATTTTCACGGGCAATAATATTGGCACCAATGGCCGCCTGAATCGACACTTCGTACATCTGACGCGGAATCAAGGAACGAAGACGCGTCACGATTTCACGACCGCGACTAATGGCGTTGGAGCGGTGAAGAATCGAACTCAACGCGTCCACACGATCCCCATTGATGAGCATGTCCACACGAACCACGTCGGAGGCACGATACTCCTTGAATTCGTAGTCCATACTGGCGTAACCACGCGTCGTCGACTTCATACGATCGAAGAAATCCAACACGATTTCAGCTAACGGCAATTCATAGGTCAAGTGCACTTGACGACCGTGATAGGCCAAATTGGTTTGTACCCCACGCTTTTCTTGACAGAGCTTCATCACCGCGCCAACGTACTCGTCAGGCACGAAGATCGTCACCGTATCAATCGGTTCGCGAATTTCGTCAATCTTGTCCACGGGCGGCAATTTCGAGGGATTTTCCACCATCACCACTTCGCCATTGGTCATCAAGACTTCGTAAACCACGGAAGGTGCCGTCGTGATGAGGTCCATGTTGTATTCGCGCTCTAAACGCTCTTGCACAATATCCATGTGTAAGAGCCCTAAGAACCCAGCACGGAACCCAAAGCCTAAGGCTTGCGAGACTTCCGGTTCAAACTTCAAGGCCGCGTCGTTTAATTGCAATTTGGTTAACGCGTCACGCAGCGCTTCGTACTGATTGCTCTCCACGGGATAGAGCCCCGCGAAAACCTGAGGCTTCACTTCCTTAAACCCAGGCACTGGGGCAGGGGCGGGCTTAGCGACGTGCGTAATGGTGTCACCTACACGGGCGTCCTTCAATTCCTTCACGCCTGCAATCACAAAGCCCACTTCACCAGCGGACAATTGGGTGCGGGATTCACTCTTTGGAGTAAAGGCCCCGAGCTGCTCAACCATGTGGTTGGCCCCCGTCGCCATCAAACGAATCTTATCTTTGGGCTTGATCGTGCCGTTCACAACGCGAACGAGCATCACCACGCCCACGTAGTTATCGAACCACGAGTCAATGATTAAGGCCTGAAGGGGATCGTCGGGATTGCCTTTGGGCGGGGGCACGTCACGCACGACGCGCTCGAGAATATCGTCGATCCCCATCCCAGTTTTGGCCGAGCACGGAATCGCATCCGTCGCATCAATCCCAATGACGTCTTCAATTTCTTCCGAGGCGGCGATCGGATCGGCACTGCCTAAGTCCATCTTGTTTAAGACCGGAATGACTTCGACGCCTAAATCAATGGCGGTGTAGCAGTTCGCCACCGTCTGCGCCTCGACCCCTTGGGTCGCGTCCACGACTAAGAGCGCCCCTTCACAGGCCGAGAGCGAACGACTCACTTCATAGGAGAAGTCCACGTGCCCCGGGGTGTCAATTAAATTCAATTCATAAACCTGACCATCCTTAGCCTTGTACTTTAAGGAGGCGGTCTGGGCTTTAATCGTAATCCCACGTTCTCGCTCGAGATCCATGCTATCCAAAACCTGTTGGCTCATTTCACGATCGGAAAGGCCGCCACAACGTTGAATTAAGCGGTCGGCCAACGTGGATTTACCATGGTCGATGTGAGCAATGATGGAGAAATTGCGAATATTGTCCATTTGTCTAAATCTGTGCGAATAAAGCGATTCGCGCACAAGCGCCCTCTTCGTCTTTATCCATTAATAGGTTGAAAACGTTCTAACGCCCTTAACGAGCGACGTCTTAAATAACAAAAAAGAAAGCTTGAAAAGACGTGGTGCTCGAAGGGAAATCCCCTCAAACACGCCGATTTCTCAAATTTTCTAAACCTTACATTTTACACGCATTGAGCAGCGCTTTCGCTCAAAATCGAGAGAAACTAAACCCCGCTCATTCGAACGGGGTTTCTTTCGTCATCCGACTCAGGCTTGATAGCGCTTATAGATCACGGTCGCATTCATGCCGCCAAACCCAAACGAGTTTTTCATGGCGTACTCGATGGCCATCTTACGCGCGCCTTCCTTACAGCAATCAACATCGCACGCTTCATCTTGTTCGTCGACATTGATCGTGGGTGGGGAAATTTGCTCTTCGATCGCCTTGATCGTAAAGATCGATTCAATCCCGCCAGCGCCCCCTAATAAGTGGCCCGTCATGGACTTGGTCGAATTGACCACCAAGTTTTTCACCGCTGGACCAAAGACTTCTTTGATCGCCGCGATTTCATTGGCGTCCCCTAAAGGCGTACTCGTCCCGTGGGCATTTAAGTACTG
>CAMYAA010000252.1 GCA_947253615.1 uncultured Sutterellaceae bacterium | reverse complement strand
TACGAGATCTAGTACGGTCTCGTGGGCTCGGAGATGTGTATAAGAGACAGACCGAAAGGTTCAAGGCGCTCATTATTTCGCGTCCGCTTCCACTTCCGTTTGACGAACTTTATGCGCGACTTGATCCAAAATGGCATTGGTAAAACGATAACCGCTACCAAAACGCTTGGCTAATTCAATGCTTTCATTGATCACCACACGCCACGGTGTCTGAGGACAATACATAAATTCGTACGTCCCTAAATACAAAATGGCACGTTCCACTAAGGACACACGCGATAAATCACGATCAATAAACGGCGTGATCATCGCTTCAATCTCAACGTGCTTATCTAAGACCCCCGACAATAACTCTTCAAATAAAGCCTTGTCGCAGTTCTTAAAGTCTTTCGGATCAATGTCACACTCATCCAAGGGAGCGCCATCATCTTGAATCAATTCATTCAAATGTGCTTCAATCCCGGCGTAATCTTTCGTGGGGTTGGCTAACCACTGGTAAAGCCCTAACAACACAAACACGCGAGCACGATGACGCGAACCACTCGACGGTGGCATACGATTTCCCATTCTAAATTCCTTCATTCTTACTCTTGAGCTCAAGAGCGATTGTTTTAGTCGGCTTCGACTTCCTCAGCGAGTTCGTCATCAATGCTTTCGACAAACTCTTTGGACAAATTCGCCATTTCAACCGCACAACGAGCACAATCACGACCCTTCATGTCAATGCGTTCTTCGCATTGTTCATCATTTTCCGTCGTCAAAATACCGTTAGCAATCGGAATACCAAAGTCCAAGCCCACACGCATAATGCCCGAAGCGCTTTCGTTACTCACGATCTCGAAGTGATAGGTTTCACCACGAATCACAGCCCCTAAGGCGATTAACGCATCATACTCTTGCGTTAACGCTAAACGCTGAAGCGCAAACGGAATTTCTAACGCACCAGGAACCGAAATCTTGGTGACGTCTTCTTCCATCACGCCCATCTTCTTGAGCTCGTCCATGCAGGCATCGAATTCACCACGGCCAGCATATTCGTTAAAACGGGCAACCACGATCCCAATACGCATATCCGTACCATCAAGATTGGAAGGAACGATATCAACTGCCATTTTTGTCTCCGAACATTGCCCACAGGGGCAAAAAAATCAAATAGACGCGTCCATTTTCCCCGATGAAAAATGGACCCTACGTCTAAAACCTCTATAGTTTAACTGAATCTGTTATCGACGGTAAGCTAAAGCGACCTGTGTCGGCATGACTAAATTCTCGACGTGTAATTTACGCGCCGCATGCCAACCCCAATGCGGGTCATCCAATAAACCACGACCCACATCAATCCCGTCAGCCATCTTCGTGCAAAGAATCGTCTCGGCCTGCCAGGCATCATTAATCATGCCCCCAACAAAGGTGGGTAACCCCACTTCTTGCTTGACCGATTCGGCCAAAGGCACTTGATAGCCCGCGCCCCATGGAATTTCTTCCAACGGCGAGATCCCGCCCGAGGACACGTCAATATAGTCCACTCCATGAGCTTTGGCCATGTGCGCAAAACGCAACCCTTCGCTCGGGGTTAAACCCCCGTCCATCCAGTCTTGCATCGGAACACGTAACCCAATGGCCACCTTGTCCTTGCAAACTCGACAAACGGCTTCCACCACACGAAGCCCAAACTTCATACGACCATCAATCGGACCACCGTATTCGTCCATACGCTTGTTGGAAATGGGCGACAAGAATTGATGAATCAAGTAGCCATTGGCCCCATGAATTTGAACCGCATCAACCCCGGCACGAACGGCACGTTCGGCCGCTTTCGCGAAATCTTGCACAATCGTGTCAATTTCGTCAAGCGTCAATTCACGAGGACGAATCCCATCGGCCTCACGCATCTCCGCCGAGGGCGCGACCGTGCCCCAACCCCCTTCAAGGGAATTCAACGGCTTTTCCGTCATCGGCGCAACACTGCCACGACGACCCGCATGATTGAGCTGAATGGCAATCTTCACATCGGGCGCATACTCACGAATGATTTCCACCAAACGCGCCAAAGACTCTTCACACTGATCCGACCATAAGCCCAAATCTGCGTCGGTAATACGCCCATCGGGACGAATCGCCGTCGACTCAATGGTTACTAAGCCAATGCCGCCCGCGGCTAAGGCCGCATAGTGGATCTTATGAAAGATCTGAACCATGCCCGACTTCGCACGATACATGCAAATGGGCGCAACAGAAATACGATTCGGAATCGTCATCGGACCCATGGCCAATGGCGTAAATAACTTAATTTGTGGCTTCATCGCCTTACCTCTTAAAAGAGCAAATCGTCCTCATCACGACCTAACTTCACCATGCGTTCAACATAACGCGCGATCGTGTCAATTTCTAAATTCACATAGGACTGCGGCTTTAAAGACTTTAAGGTCGTCACTTCCACCGTGTGCGGAATTAAATTGATCGAGATTAACGTGTCTAAGGCCGTATCTTCCACGGAGTTAATCGTTAAGGACACCCCGTTCACCGCCACCGAGCCTTTGTACGCCAAATAGGGCGACAAAATACGCGGCGCACGAATCACTAAACGATAGCTTTCCGCCACCTTGTCCATCGATTCAACTTGGCCAACCCCATCAACGTGACCACTCACTAAGTGCCCGTCAATACGATCCCCTAAACGCATCGCCTTCTCAAGATTGACTTCACCAAAGGTGTCTAACCCGGTCGTCTTCGACAAACTTTCCGCCGAAACATCAATCTTAAATTCTTTGTCCGTCTTCTCAATCACGGTCATGCAAGCCCCATTAACCGCAATCGAATCGCCAATCTTCACGTCGTCAAGACCTAAATCAGGCGCCAAAATGGTTAAACGAACCCCATTGCCTAAAGGTTCAGGTTCACGCACTTTGCCAACGGCTTGAATAATGCCAGTAAACATTTATGATGTTCTCCCAAGAAGGATGCGCTGGTCTTCACCAACACGAGTAATATCTTTAATCGTCCAACGAGGTGCCGCGCCAGGGGCCTCAGGCACAGGA
>CAMYAA010000251.1 GCA_947253615.1 uncultured Sutterellaceae bacterium | reverse complement strand
CCAGTGAAAGTAGGACATCGCCAAGCTCGCCTTTTAGTGAACCCCAGTTAACTCGTGTTAACTGGGGTTTTGTGCATTCTGAAGGCTCCAACCTTCGGTACAATGCTCTCTAACCCTCGTTGAAAATCTTTTTCCCTTTGGAGAGAAACTCGTGTTACGACGTGTATTCCTGATGGGCGCTGTGACGAGCTTGATGCTCTCGAGCGCACCGCTCTTTGCCAACACGGCGCCTTCTTTTAAAGTCAATGACGATTACTTTGTGCTCGAGAAGCCCATTCCCGACGCGAAGAACACGTTGATTAAAGTCTGGTCGTACGCGTGCCCGCATTGCTACAAATACGAACGCTACATTGATCCCGTTATTATTCCTGAGGCCTTGAAGAAAGATCATTTGCGTTTTGAAAGCTTTCACTTAAGCACCAAAGGAACGCAGAGTCCCTTGATCACGGCGTTAATGGCTGGCCTTTTGGTGAAGGATAAAATGGATGGGGTGGAGCCAACGAACGGGAATGCCCTCTCGCACCGCGCGAAACTCGCCTGGTACGACAATTACCACAACATGGGGGTGCATTGGGATAACGATGAAGCGGGCCTTCTGGACTTTACCGCCGTGGCGACAGGTTTAACGCCTAAAGCGCTTAAGGCGCTCGCAGCGAAGCCCGAAGCCAAGGCGTTGATGAAACGCTGGGAAGTGGGCTACGACATTGCCAAGAAAACGGGGATTCCCGCCTATGTGGTGAACGGACGCTATTTGATTAATCCGAAAGCCCTTCAGAGCTTAGAAGGGATGAGTGCCCTCATTGATTATTTGGCAAAAGAGCCGCAATAATCTGTCTCCCCAAAAAAACAAACCTCCGAGCGTGCGGCTGCGGAGGTTTCTTTCGTTTAGAGGCTTTGAATTAAATCGACCTGCTGACTCAATTGCTCTTTGAGAATGGCTTTAGCGCTCGTCTCGTCGCTCGCCTTAATGGCATCCAACAAACGACGTTCGCTCTTGGCGATGCTCAAGAAGAAGTCCGGTTGATTGTGGGGCAAATGCGCGGTGGTCTTTTCGAAGTACGTCACGAGGGCCCCCGAGAACACTTGAAGCACGCGATTCCCACAGGCCTCAAGCAGGAGGAGATGGAACTCTCGGTCCCAGCTGTCGGCAACGGCCGTATTGTGCGCATTGCTTTCAATGCCTTCAATGGCCGCTTCTAAACGCCCCACTAACGCCGGCGTAATGCGACGAATCGCTAAGGGGAGAATGTTCACTTCAATTAACAAACGCGCTTCGATAAATTCGCGAATATCGAAGTTGGCAATGTCCATCTGCACTTGAATTTGCGTCGTTAAATTCTTCGGACGCATCGTGCTCACCGTCATGCCACGCTTGGGAGCACGTTCCACCACCCCCATTTGCGTTAAGACACTTAACGCCTTACGAATTTTGTAACGGGTGACATTAAAACGCTGCGCTAACTCGACTTCCGTGTCGAGACGCTGTCCATCCTTGGCTTGTTGAAGGATGTGCTGATGAATTTCACGAAAAAGTTTTTGTTCGGCCTGGGATAGTGTTTCTTGTTTGGTCATGGCGTTGTTAAACAAACCCTGCGAGTGTTCCATCCTTCGAAAGACTTGGGCTTTGTTCTTGGCTTCCCGCAAATTTGACGATAGATGTCTGGAGCGACCGTGAAACATGGTGAACACTCGCGCAATAAAGCACGAGTAACCATTCTATAACAGTCGCTCCGTTCGGGGGGCGTTTTTCCCTGAGGGCTTTCACTCGTTTAAGGCTTTTACGAGCGCTTTAGCCTGTTCTCGTAAGTCGTAAAGTTCCGCTAACGCTTCGCGCGGCGTTAATTGATCCAAGTCCACGTCCGTGATCGCACGCGCAAACGCCTTCGCGTCGTCAATCTTCGTCACTAAAGCGTCATTGTTCTCGTGTTGACTTGGGGCCGTGTCCTCGAAAAAGTCAAAGGCAGAACCAAAGAGTTCGGCTTGTGGACTTGTGTTCATTTGTTCACGCACTTCGAGCTTTTGCATCATTTGTTTGGCTCGACGAAGCACACTCGAAGGGACGCCCGCCAATTGCGCCACGGCAATCCCGTAAGAGTGGCTCGCGGGGCCTTCTTGAATTTCGTGCATAAACACGATGTTATTCTTGTTTTGCACAGCACTCACGTGGACGTTGGCCGCCTCCGAGAGGTTGGCCGCCAATTGTGTGAGTTCAAAGTAGTGCGTCGCAAAGAGCGTTAACGAGCGTGTTTTCTCCACCAATTCTTGGGCAATGGCCCCCGCTAAACTTAACCCGTCAAACGTCGCCGTCCCACGCCCAATTTCGTCCATCAACACGAGCGAATAGTGCGTCGCCTGATGCAAAATGGCGGCCGCTTCCGTCATCTCGACCATGAAAGTTGAGCGACCACGCGCTAAATCGTCACTCGCACCAATACGCGTATGAATACGATCGATCGCCCCAATGACGGCCGATTTCGCCGGGACAAAGGATCCCGCCCAAGCCAAGAGGGCAATCAAGGCGACGCTTCGCATATAGGTCGATTTCCCGCCCATGTTAGGGCCCGTAATCACCAAGCATCGTCTCCCGTCGCCCATATGACAATCGTTGGGAACATAGGTCTCTAAGACACTTTCCACCACCGGGTGGCGGCCCCCATCAATTTCAATCGTGCTCTTCTCGGAGAGGCTCGGACGCACCCACTGATGGAGTGAGGCATGTTCGGCCAAGGCCAATAACGTATCGAGTCCGGCAATTTCGTGCGCGGCGGTCATCAAAGGTTCAATGAACGGATTGAGCCAATGGATTAATTCGTCCCAGAGGGCCTTTTCCAATTGGGCCGCTTTTTCTTTGGCCGAGAGCACACGGTTTTCGTGATCTTTTAATTCCGGAGTCGTAAAGCGCTCAACATTCTTCAACGTCTGTAAACGTTGATACGTGAGGGGCACCTCTTGGGCCTGGCTCTTCGGAATTTCAATGAAAAAGCCTTGGATCTTATTGAAGTCCTGTCTCTTATACACATCTCCGAGCCCACGAGACCGTACTAGATCTC
>CAMYAA010000250.1 GCA_947253615.1 uncultured Sutterellaceae bacterium | reverse complement strand
TCATGTAAAGCTCGAGCGGAATCGAGGATTGGCGCGGTTCGAGCGGCTTTAGCTGATTGTTGAGCATGACCAAGTCGTCGCTTGGCCCCACCGCACTCGGCGGCAACGAGTTAATGGTTAAGTCCGCCTTGGGAATCTTTACTACGCCCACCACGGTCATGGCCTTCCCGTTAAAGTTCGCTTGAATCTGGGGCGAGACAAAGACGTTCCCGTAACTCGGGAGCCCCATCTTAAAGTCTTGACTCTTCACGGTGACGCGCGCTTTCGGCGTGAGTTTTCCATCGGCGTCTTGTGCCCATTGCGCATGACCCTTCACGTCAAGGTCACTCGATTCCGTACGAATGGCCCCGGTGAGCGAACTATCTTGTCCGTCAAAATGAATCGTAAATAAACTCGGCTTCATCTTGAGCGTGGCCAATGATGTGTTGAGTAACCACTCTTTGAGTTCAATGTCCCCGTAGAGACGCGGATCCATGAGCGTACCGCCAAAGTTGACGTTCCCATGGAGGAGCCCATTGAGTTCAACCTGACCTTGTAAGAACGGATTGGCCGTCGCGGGATTAATCCCCTCGAGCATTAATTGCCCATCGAGTTCGCGAGTTGAATCAAGATGATTGATCCCTAAATCTAAGCGAATACTCGCGGGCTTGGCTGAGGCTTCGCCCACGCTATAGTTCAGATCGAGATTGGCTTTGGCTCGATTGTTTTCACTCTTGAGATTAAGGGCGAGCGTATCGACATGAATGACTTGATCGGGCGTCGCGCCAAAAGGCGTGAAGGAAAGCTCGCTCGTACTCACGTGGCTCGTTAAAGCCAGAGGAGCAGTACCGTCCTTCATGAGCGTTGCTGACGCATTTAAAAGGCCCTTGACTTTAATGGCATTGGGTAACCAGGGGTTTAATAACCCTAAATTAAATTGCTCGAAACTGAGCGCCCCGTCAATACGTTCACCTAAACGATTAATGCGTAAGGGCTTCGTTAAGCCCATGCGTCCTAACGCGGCCTGATTGCTCGAGAGCTGCCATTGATCCACGAGAATATCGCCTTGGTCTAAATTCACCGTGATCGTACTGGGCATTGTATTTTTCAAACTACCCACCGGCGTATCGAGCGCCAAGGTCGAGAGCGTCGAGCGATAGCGATCTTCACGCGCGTCGAGATGGCCCTCTAAGGCTAAAGTAAAGCGTACGGGATCCTTTACCGCGGGGGTTGGTGCACTGGTCTTGAAAACCAGCGTCGTTTTTTCCGCTGTCCCCTTTCCCTTGGCCACGGTGGTCGCGGCGGCAGGTTTGACACGTTTGGTAGAGTCTTGGGCCGTTTGCCCTTTAGCCGCTTTGGGCGGGAGCAATTTAGCTTTGACCAAATAGGGACGTAAGGCTTCGATCTCGGGCACGTTTAAGAGAGCATTGATCGAGAGGTTATGGGATTGACTCGTCCCTGCTAATCGGGCTTTCAACGTATTGAGGTGCACGGGTTGTGCACCATCGACGTCAAGACCTTGCGCGTCCAACGTTAATGCGCCTTCGATTTGAGGATAGCGCTCTCCCGACTTTAAAGCCCATTGGGTGGGATCTAAAACGAGATTGAGGCGATTGAGACGCATGGCTTCGCTAGCGCGCTCGACGGTGGCGGGCACTGTGAGCGACAAATCGTTCGCACTTAACGTCAAGGCTGCTTTTCCTTCCGGGGCGGGCCAGCCTTCTAAGTGAAGGGCACTGCCCGAGAGGTTAGCTTTTGTATTCAAGCTCCCCGTTAAGCTCGCGAGGGGCGAATCCGCGGGCATGAGTCGAGCGATTTTGGCTAAGTTCGGGACCTGAAGCTCGAGAGTGGCATCACTCGTTTTGTCGAGTTTAATCGTCGCTTTAAGATCACTGTCGAGCATCGTGAGGGCGAGGGACCCCTCGGCCTTGACAGCTTCGTGCGGACGGAGTTCAAGCGTATTGTTGAGCGCACTCTTAAACGGACGATCAAAAAGTGTACCATTAAAGTTCATCGTGCTTTGGTTATGAATTGGCGAGGCTAATCCTAAGGGAATAGAGCCCGAACTCACGAGCGAGCCACTCAAGACGCTCGTGCGGCCTGACAAATCCGAGGGTAAGACACTTTCCATCCAGGGCGCTAAGTTAAAGCGATTGAGCGTCACTTGGGTTTCATAAGTGGGATTCGACACGAGATGCGCCGCTCCCGTTAAGAGGAAGTTGGGCGTTTCGTTCGGGGTCGGGCGTGTCTGTCCTTTCTTTAAAAAGATGGACATCGCTTCGATACGCGCTTCACGCCCTTTTAACGAGGCATCGAGTTGAATCGGGGTAAAGTTCACCGGTAGGTGTTTGGCCCCGACCCAATGCGGGTAAAGGGTCCCTTGGAGTTTTAAGTCCGAGAGGGGGCCCTTGAGCGTCATGTTTGATCGGTCAAACCAGGCAACCTCCCCGATAATGGGGGCATTTTTTTCGACTTCAAAGTCCACACTCGCTTCGAGAGCATTAGCCCCTTTGAAGTGCGTTTGCAGATGGGTTTTGACCCAATGATGGGTTTCTAGATTGAGACTCAAGGCGCGGGCAATATTGCCTTTGAGCGTTAAGACCAGATCAAAGGGACGATTGGGGAGGAGCTCCTTAGGATCAACCCAAACTTCCAATCCCGAGTTTCGGAGATTGTTGCTTTCAATCGTCAATTGCGTATCCACGTCCCAGCCCGGGTTGAATTGCCACGCACTCGTTAAATGAATGGACAAGGCGGGATCGTTTTTGTCGAGCGAGAGATGAATAGCGTCTTTTTCACCCGCAAAGGTAAGACGCGTTTGCGCGGTTGATAAGCGAAGCGGCACGGAATCGGTGGTGACACGGGCTTTGGCATTCAGGGCCTTAGACTTCGCCTCGGGGAGCGCTTCGGTTTGCGACTTGGCGAGCAAGGTTTCGAAGGTAAAGTCCTTGAGGACCACTTCAGCCTTAATCGGGAAGGGCAATACGATATGCTCGAGTTTTTGAAGCGTTTTTTCCATGGCCCTGTCTCTTATACACATCTGACGCTGCCGACGATATGCAGTGTGTAGAT
>CAMYAA010000249.1 GCA_947253615.1 uncultured Sutterellaceae bacterium | reverse complement strand
CTACACACTGCATATCGTCGGCAGCGTCAGATGTGTATAAGAGACAGACCCTTTTTTGAGGCTATGGTAGAAGTCCCAATGGAAACAGCGTTAGTTCCGGTAGCTTGAGCATTGTTACCAACAGCAATGCTATCTTTTGTTGCGGCTGCAGCAGAAGTCCCGATAGAGACACCATCGTGTGGAGGGATAGGCTTCGTTTTGTCGTAGTTCGTCCCAATATTGACCGTACCTAACTTGCTAAGTTCTGTAGGGAGCTGTTCTTTGGTGATCGGTGCGTTCTGAGCGTCTTCTGCCTGAGCATATTCTGCAAAAGTCATCGCTAAAGCCGCTGTTAACAGCGACGTTGCGAAAAGGTGCGCAATTGAGCTCGCTTTCTGTGGTTGTGAGTATCTTTTCTGGTTCATGATTGCCTCTGGTTCTCTAATTAATGATCTACAATGAATATTTTTCGTTAGTTGTTTAAAAAAATGAACGATGCTTGGAAAATATAATAATAACTGATCGTTCAAAAAACAAGCCTCGTTTTGACTAATTGACCTAATAATTCGGACTGTTAAAGTAATGGTTGTGCTTTAAATTCTCTTAAACTAATATCTATCCATTTTGAAATATTTGTAGAAATTCACATTTCTTGTTAAATTTTATCGTTTTGTTTCAAATTCATGCGTCATGAACACAAGTATGGAATTCATTCTCTGAGAGGTTTTGAGCGCTAATACCTGGTTCGACATTTCGAACGTTTGGCAGTCCTAACAAATTGCTTTTGCTGCCGTCAAGACTTCAAGTGATGAGGATTTTTATATTTTTAGAAGGGCTATTTTTGTGGCTCTTAGAGAGCTTTTGTTTTGTTGTTGCCACACGGAGTTTTAAGAAAGATTTCGAGTTTTAAAGTACAAAAAAACGGCCTTTGACTGAGTAAAGACCGTTGGGTTCTCTATGAAGACTAACTAGCGATTAAGCCTTGTAAGCGGCTTCCAAGCTAGGAACAACCTGCTTCTTACGGCTCATGACACCATCGAGCCATAAGGGCTTGTTCTGGAATTCCTTGCCGAAGGCACCCGCAGGAATGTGCGGTTCGTCAGAAACAATTAAGAGTTCGCTGCCTTCCTTCATGATGTCCGTTAAGAGTAAGAGGGCGGTATGACGGCCTTCTTCGCTTTTGACGCGAGCTAATTCAGCAATTAATTCATCCTTGAAGTCGACGACTAAGTCTAAGCTCACGAGTTCGAGCTGACCCACGCCAACCTTCTTACCGGACATGTTGAAGTCCTTGAAGTCGCGGAAGATTAATTCGCGCATGGAGCAACCCTTCACCGCGGACTTGGCCGTGAACAATTCCATCCCTAACTTCTTGATGTCTTCAATACCAGCGATTTCAGCTAATTCCTTCGCCACTTCGATATCCATCGGCGTGCACGTCGGACTCTTGAAGATCACGGTATCCGATAAGATCGCGCAGAGCATAGCACCCGCGAGGTTTTTCGGGATTTCAAAACCCATGTAGTCATACATGCGCTTTAAAATCGTGTTCGAGCAACCCACCGTCCAGATAATGCATTCGACCGGGGAGGTGGAGGTGACATCACCGAGCTTGTGGTGGTCAATAATGCCCTTTAAGTTGGCTTCTTTGAAGTCAGCTGGAGCCTGACCTAAGTCGGAAAAGTCGACTAAATACACATCACGACCCGCGACGCTCGTCACAACCTGGGGAGCTTCTAAACCGAAACGTTCTAAGATAAAACGCGTTTCAGGAGCTGGTTCACCCTGAGCGGCCGCTTCTACATCAAGACCACGTAATTTGTAGAGATGCGTACAGGCTAAAGCAGCGACGATACTATCAGAGTCAGGATTCTTATGACCAAGAACTAATGCGGACACAATGATTACCTCTTTGGGGAAAAATGTTATTCATTAAGGTGTTTAAGACAACCACTCTTTTAACCCCACACGAGCTTAGGATCGTGATCATCGGGTTGGCGTGTCGTAAACACAGGGTTTGGGGCTAAGGACCTTAGAGTCCGTCAGCGAGTTTTCGTATTTTACCTAAATTTATCGAACGCTTCACCGCCTTAGATAAAATAAATCATACTTTTTGGTCAACTTTTGCTAAAAATGTGGTTTTTTGAGTTTTCGGGGCCAAAAAGGCGCTTTTCTGGCTAACGTTTATGGGCGTAATAATTGATGCTTATAAGAAGGGGGAGGCCATTGCTGGCGTTTTCGGACTCAAGAATGCGTTGAGGGCGTTAGGCGGGAAATGTTGGATGCGTTAAGTCGCTATCGTGGCAAAAAAACAAAAGCGCCTCAGGGTGAAGCGCTTTGGGGAGGATCGTTCTGTTGGGGTTTGAGCTTTTAGGAGCCAACGCCTGGGAAGGCGTCCACGTACTGGATCGTAATATCCGGGAAGCTATCCACGAATTTGATTTTAAAGTCGGGGAACGACTGGACAAACTGCCACTGACCACACTCGTCAGGGAAATGCTCGACTTTCTTGACGCGTAAGTTCGGGAACGATTGAACCACACGTACGCGTAAATCTGGAAAGTATTCGACAACTTTAACTTTGCCATGAAGGGTAATCCCATTGATCGTGCAGTTGGATGCAATGGGATTAGCTTGAGCCATGGCGCTAATACAGACGAAACATCCGCAACATAGACTCAAGAGAGTTTTGGTGTGTGACATGGTTGGTGATGAAAGCAGTAAAAGGGATTGGACACTAAGGGTACCTTAGGTAACTTTGGGTTATTCTACTCGGCTCAAGGTCTTAAGAAAAGAGTGCTGTCTTGATTCAAGGAGACTAGATCCCTCTGTTGACTTAATAGAATCTTATCGATCTTCACCAAAAGTATTAAAGTTTGAGATCGACTAAATGCTAAACATATTAGCCTTTTAGACAATTGATTATCAGTTGCAAAATGGTTAATACTAAGAATACTGCTTGAGGTTGAAAGGTAAGAGCAGGGCTCTTCGATAATTCCCGAGAATGACCAGAGGACATTATTCAACATCAATGCAGAATTTCTTCTAACCCAACCTAAGGACCTACTATGAAG
>CAMYAA010000248.1 GCA_947253615.1 uncultured Sutterellaceae bacterium | reverse complement strand
GCATTAATGCTCGATAAGCACGATACGATCGGGATCGATGCCGTCGCGATGTGCGTTAACGATATCGTTGTCTCGGGGGCTGAACCGTTGTACTTCTTAGACTATTTGGCCGTGGGGCATTTGGATCCGGCCAAGGTCGAAAGTATCGTCGCGGGCGTGGCCGAAGGGTGTCGCCAATCTCACTGCGCTTTAATCGGTGGTGAAATGGCGGAAATGCCAGGTTTCTACGCCAAAGACGATTACGATATCGCCGGTTTTGCCGTCGGTGTGGTGGATAAAAAGGCCATCATTGACGGTCAGCGCATTGCCCCCGGGGACGTCTTAGTGGGCTTGCCCAGTGCGGGGATTCACTCTAACGGGTACTCCTTGGTCCGTAAGCTCTTTTTCGAGAAGGCCGGCTATACCGCTCAAACGCGCTTACCTGAATTGGATCGTCCGTTGGGCGAAACGCTCTTGACCCCAACCACGATTTACGTGCCGTACGTCTTACCGATTGTGCAAAATCATCCAGGCGTGATCAAAGGCATGGCGCACATTACGGGCGGGGGCTTTTTAGAAAACATTCCTCGCGTTTTGCCCGAGAATGTGCACGCTGAAATTGCGTTAGGCTCCTGGCCGATGTTACCGATCTTCCCCTTAATGCAGCGCTTAGGCGGCATTGATGAGCAAGAAATGTATCGCACCTTCAATATGGGCATTGGCATGGTTTGTGTCGTCTCGAAAGCGGACGTCGAAGCCTTCCGCCAATGGGTGTTGGACTTGGGGATGCCAAGCTACGTGATCGGTGAGATCGCTGCCGGGGCGGGTCCTGTGCGTTTACGCTAATCGAGGAGAGAGCCATGGCCCAACTCAATGCCCAACTCAATGCCTTACCGCGTGCTCGCTGTGTGGTGCTCGCGAGCGGTCGCGGGTCCCACTTTGAAAACTTTATGCGTGCCTATGAGCGAGGCGACTTCCCTGGGGAAATCGTTGCGGTCGTTTCCGACAAGCCCGAAGCGCCCGTCAAGGCCAAAGCCCAACACTATGGGGTGCCGTTTTATTCGGCCTCGCCCAAAGCGTTTCCCTCGCGTGAGGCCTTTGATGAGGCGCTCTTAACGATGATTGAGCCACTCTCACCCGACTGTGTGCTCTTGGCGGGCTATATGCGTAAGCTCTCGAGCGAGTTTCTCGCCGGGGTGGATGCGCCTGTTTTAAATATTCATCCGAGTTTATTACCGAGCTTTCCTGGGCTTCATGCCCAGCGTCAAGCGCTCGAGAAGGGCGTGCGATTCACGGGAGCGACGGTGCACTTGGTGGATGCGGGACTCGACTCGGGCCCGATTTTAGATCAGGCCATTTGTCCCGTGGAGCTCGACGACACGGAGGACACCTTGAGCGCTCGACTCTTACCCATCGAGCACGAACTCTATCTCTCGACCCTACAAACTTTTTTACCGACGTTGATGGAATTAAAAGCGGGACTTTTGCCCGAGAGTTTTGAAACGCCTTCAACCTCAGAGCCATAAATGACTCACGGATTCATTCAACCCTTAGGAACTCAGCGACATGAAACGAGCGTTAATCAGTGTTTCGGATAAAACCGGTTTAATTCAATTAGGTCAGGCCCTCCATCGTGCGGGCTTTGAAATGATTTCGACGGGCGGATCGGCTCGTCTTTTAAAAGAAGCGGGCTTACCCGTGACGAACGTCTCGGACGTGACCGCTTTCCCAGAAATGCTCGACGGGCGTGTGAAAACGTTACACCCCAAAATTCACGGCGGTATTCTCAGTAAGGCAACACCCGATCATCTTGCCCAATGTGAAGCCCAAGGCATTCAATTAATCGACTTGGTGGTCGTGAATCTTTATCCCTTTGCGAATACCGTCGCCAAACCCAATGTTACGCTCGACGAAGCCATCGAAAACATCGATATCGGCGGCCCAAGCATGATTCGTGCTGCGGCGAAAAACTACGAACGTGTCACAGTCTTAGTGGACCCGTGCCAGTACGCTGCCGTGATTGACCATTGCGAACAGGGGACGTGGACCTCGTTAGAAGAACGTCAGCGTTATGCCTTGGCGGCCTTTACCCATACGGCCCATTACGATACGGGGATTTCTCAGTATTTAAATAAGGTCTTCGGGGACGGGGATACCCGTGCGACGTTTACCCTCTCGGGCGAACGCGTTCAGGAATTGCGCTACGGGGAAAATCCCCATCAGTGGGCGGCCTTTTATGCGACTAACGCGTTGCCCGGCACCTTGGCCGGGACGAAGTGCTTACAAGGGAAGGCCCTCTCATACAACAACATTGTGGACACGGACGCGGCCTGGGCGCTTGTGAACGAATTCCCGTACCAAACGGTGGTGGCCATTATTAAGCACACCAACCCCTGTGGGGTAGCCACGGGCGAAACCCCGGTGGATGCCTACACCCGAGCCTTGGCGGCTGATCCCGTCTCCGCCTTCGGGGGGATTGTGGCGTGTAACCGCGTCGTGGGCGAAGCCATGGCGGAAGAAATCGTCAAGACCTTTATGGAAGTGGTGATTGCCCCGAGCTTTACGCCCGAGGCGTTAACGGTGCTCTCGCGCAAGAAGAATTTACGTGTTTTAGAAACGGGCGGCGCCCTTCCTCAGAATGCCTTAGGGCCTTGGATCGAAACGATCTCGGGGGGCTTTTTAGTGCAAGGGCGTGATTTGCCGAGTGAAGACGCTTGGGAAACGGTTACGGAAAAGGCGATTGATGAGGCGCTCATGGCGGATTGTCGCTTTGCCGAAAAAATCGTCAAGCACGTCAAGAGTAATGCCATCGTTTTAGTCAAAGACGGGCAGACCGTGGGCGTGGGGGCCGGTCAAATGAGTCGTGTCGGAGCGGCGAAAATCGCCTTTGAGGAAGCGGGCGAGAAGGCCCAAGGCGCCGTGTTGGCCTCGGACGCGTTTTTCCCCTTTGATGATACGGTCAAATTGGCTTATGCTCATGGCATTAGTGCCGTGGTTCAGCCGGGCGGTTCCATCCGTGACCAGGATGTGATCGATACGTGTAATGCCTGTGGGCTGTCTCTTATACACATCTGACGCTGCCGACGATATGCAGTGTGT
>CAMYAA010000247.1 GCA_947253615.1 uncultured Sutterellaceae bacterium | reverse complement strand
CTACACACTGCATATCGTCGGCAGCGTCAGATGTGTATAAGAGACAGATCGTGATCAAGTCGCTCTTAGAGTCTTCCATATCCACGTTCATGTGCCAATGTGCAGCCCCCGATAACGTCCCAATGTGGAGCTGATGCCCCTGTTGAGGGGCCGAACTCAAAAAGATCTCAGGCAAGTTACCCGGCACCGAATTGTCTAACGTGAGCGAGGAAAGCGTGCTTGACGGCCCCGTTAAGTGCAGTTGACTCGTGGGCGCCATCAACAGATTTAACACCCCCGGGGGCACCCCGATCGCATTGTGATTAGCCGCCACAAAGTCCCCGGTCGCCATCGCACCCTCGAGCAACTTGATCGTGAGCTTCGAATCAGCATCGGCCGCTACATGGCCCATATATTGAGCGTTTTCTTTGAACGTTAACGAGGCCGTCGATCCCGTCGAGGTAATATCCCCCTGAATCGTTGCCCCGGGCGTCGTGCTCATCGTTTGCTCCACACGATCAAAGCGAATCGCAGGCTGGGTATCGTCAGAGACCACGGACTTTAACGCCATCCCCGAGACCTGACTTTGATTCGAAAGGTCTAAGTGCTTTAACGAGATCGAGACCGCTTGGTCATCCATCGACGTGGCCACCGCCCGGGATTGATTGGCGAGTTTAAAGTCGCCACCCACCACTTCGGCGCCCTTGGCGTCAAATGTCATCGAGCTCTGATCACCCGTGATGGTTTCAAACGTTATGCCCTGGCCTTTGAGCGTTACCGCGTCTTGGGTCGCGCTCGAGCCTTGACTCGTCAACGTCTTCAGAACCAAAGGCTCCACGGCTTCAATTTGGGTTTTCGCCTGGTTCGAGTCGATGTGACCATCAAGCGTTAAAGTCTGACCCTCAATCGTGACCGAGCCTTGTTGATTCGTGATGGTGTCAAAGGTTGTTGAACCTGTCGAGCGCGCTTCAAACGTCCCCGAATGATTCTCTAAGGAGCCCAACTGCAACTCACCCTGCAAGTGGAAATGCGCTTCAGATAAGGCCGTGTGCAAAACCACCGTCTTGTCACGCGTATTCGTCGTATTTAACGTGACCGCGGTAGGCTTGTCTTGACTCCCTACCGTCAAGACCGACTTGTAGGACCCCTTCGTATTCACATCAATGGCCGACTTCTCACTGACAATGCTCAGACGGTCCGCCTCGAAAGTTAAAGCGTTCGAAAAATCCACTCCATCTTCAGGGGCATGACTATCACGACTCACCGCATTGAGAAGGGCCACCCCGCTCTTCGCCCCAAGAATACTAATACTCGGGGCACGCATGATTAATCGATCGTTGGAGTTGTATACCGCCTTGCCTACAACACCATTACTCCCGTCGATGGTTATCGTCTCTTGAGCTTGAAGGAGATTGGAGGATTGCGCGTATTGCGCCTTATCGATCCCAAAGCGTTCATAAGTCTCGTTGTACTCGGTCCCTTGAATATTTCGCAGGGTGGCTACGAGAAAATCTGCACGATAAGGTCTCGGTTTCCCTTTAGATCGAATCATTGGCGGGGCCATCCTGATGGCAATATTTTTCGCCTCAATATGCACTTGACCGCTATTGACCGTTTGAAGAGCGGCATAGTTAGGAATATCAGGATCAGAATAGTCAGATCGTTCGACAACCCAGTTCCCCGTCGTCCGAAGATCCACCAAATTCCCAAATTGTCCGCTTGCATTAACCACCTTCGTCTTAATGTCCGACTCACTAGTCATATACAATTCGCCATAATTGTCGTGATCCTGGCCACGCCCACTGCGGAAAACATTCAGACGCTCCACTTCAAGTGGCTTCTCAACCTGAACCGTTAACTTTGCCTTCGTGCCAGGTTTACTGGAGTAACCAACCCCAATCGCAAAAAACTTATAGTGATCTGGATCGGTTTTTGAAATCACGACGGTTTGATCACCCGAGTTTCCTATACTCACTTGGGTTGGATCGTGGGCACTCATCGCCGACAACGGAATTAAGCACCCCACCACCGCAACACTTAACGCTTTTTTATTTAAAGAAAACTTTGCCATAAGAATCCTAAGAATCTATTTAAATTAAATACCGTAGGAATAAACCCATGGAAATCAATTTAAATAGCTACTTAAATTTACCCCTAGTGTCACAAGGGGTAAAAATTGATTAATAAAATAAGATTCCACTTTATAGCAAAGTTTTTTAATCTTTACAAATCATTATCAAATATCCAGAAATAATAATTAATAATAAATAATAATATTAAAAATCACTGCCAATAAAATCAGGGGGTGCGTTGAGGTAGGCCCAATGACGAAGGGGCCCTTAAGCGAGCAAAAGCGCCCCATTCCCCTCAAGGACGGGTAGGGAAGCCCTTGAAGCGTTAATTCAGCGCACAAAAAAACTCCGCTAAGGTCAAAAAACCCGAGCGGAGTTTTGGGCGTAAGACCCGTTAGGGTCTCACAAGCGTCCTAAACGAATTAGGCCTGCTTGGCAGCAGCCATCTGAGCAGCCACTTCAGCAGCGAAGTCTTCGTTACGCTTTTCAATGCCTTCGCCAACGACGAAGAGCGTGTAAGAAGCGATCTGAGCGCCAGCCTTCTTGACGAGTTCACCAACGGTGATCTTGTCGTCCTTAACGAACGGCTGGTTAACGAGCGTGACTTCCTTCAAGAACTTCTTGACCGTACCTTCAGCGATACGTTCGAGCATAGCTTCAGGCTTGCCAGCTTCGCGAGCCTTTTCGATAGCGATACGACGTTCGCTTTCGATGGCTTCAGCATTGATGCCAGATTCGTCAAGAGCCTTCGGCTTGGAAGCAGCAATGTGCATGGCCACGTCGTGAGCCAATTCGTCGTTGCCGTTGACGAGGTCAACGATAACGCCAATCTTGGAACCGTGAATGTAAGAGTTCAATTCACCCTTAGCTTCAATACGGTTGAAACGACGGAAGGACATGTTTTCGCCAATCTTGCCAACTAAAGCCGTACGAACAGCTTCAAGCGTCGTGCCGTTTAATTCACAAGCACCGAGAGCTTCAACGTCAGCTGGAGCCTTTTCAGCGACCAAGCGAACAGCGTCAGCAGCCATC
>CAMYAA010000246.1 GCA_947253615.1 uncultured Sutterellaceae bacterium | reverse complement strand
CGCTGTTCGCAACGGTCGCCAACACGTACCGGTGTATATCAACGAAGCCATGGTTGGTCATAAGCTCGGTGAATTTGCGAATACTCGCACGTTCAAGGGTCATGCCGCTGGTGATAAGAAGGTGGGTCGATAATGGAAACTACTGCAATCGTTCGTGGTGTCCGTCTTTCGGCACAGAAGGGTCGTTTGGTTGCTGACCTTATTCGCGGCAAGTCCGTCGATAAGGCTTTAGCCATCCTTACCTTCACGCAAAAGAAAGCTGCGGTCATCATCAAGAAGGCTCTTGAGAGCGCCATTGCCAATGCCGAACACAATGATGGTCTCGACATTGACACGTTGGTTGTTACCAAGATTCACGTGGAAAAGGCTGCTACGTTGCGCCGCTTCGCTGCCCGTGCTAAGGGCCGTGGTACGCGTATCAACAAGCAAACCAGCCACATTTATATTACTGTTGGCGAAGCGAAAGCTAAGTAAAGGTGTACCATGGGTCAGAAAATTAATCCCACCGGTTTCCGTCTTCCCGTGACGCGTAATTGGACGTCGCGTTGGTACGCGGTAGGCCGTGATTTTTCTCGCACGCTCGGTGAAGACCTGGCTGTTCGCTCCTTCCTCTTGAAGAAGCTTCGTAACGCCAGCGTTAGCCGTATTCTCATTGAACGTACTGCGAAGACCGCTCGTATCACGATTTTCTCGGCTCGTCCGGGTGTTGTGATCGGTCGTCAAGGTGCTGATATTGAAGCGTTAAAGACTGAAGTTCAGAAGATGATGGGCGTGTCTGTTCACGTCAACATCGAAGAAGTTCGTCGTCCTGAGCTCGACGCTCAGTTGATCGCTGACGGTATCACGCAGCAGCTCGAACGTCGTGTTATGTTCCGTCGCGCTATGAAGCGTGCGATGCAGAACGCGATGCGTATGGGCGCTCTCGGTATCAAGATTATGAGCTCGGGCCGTTTAAACGGTGCTGATATTGCTCGTAGCGAATGGTATCGTGAAGGTCGTGTTCCGCTTCACACTTTGCGTGCCAATATCGACTATGGCTTCTCTGAAGCTAACACCACCTATGGTGTTGTCGGTGTTAAGGTTTGGGTTTACAAGGGAGACAACTTCGGTCAAGAAGAAGTTGAAGCTCCTCGCGAAGACCGTCGTGGTCGTCGTCGTGAAGACCGTCCTGGTCGTCGCAACGCTCGCCGCAATGAAAACCGTCAGGCCCGTAAGCCTGCCGAAAATGACGGAGAATAACGATGCTGCAACCTAATCGTCGTAAATACCGTAAAGACCAGAAGGGCCGTAACTACGGTCTCGCCCAGCGTGGCGCTAACGTTTCGTTCGGCGAATTTGGTCTTAAGACTGTCGAACGTGGTCGCATCACTGCTCGTCAGATTGAAGCGGCTCGTCGTGCGATTACCCGTCACATCAAACGTGGTGGTCGTGTGTGGATCCGCATCTTCCCGGACAAGCCCATCTCCAGCAAGCCTGCTGAAGTTCGTATGGGTAACGGTAAGGGTAATCCGGAATACTGGGTCGCCTTGGTCCAACCGGGTCGTGTGCTTTATGAAATGGACGGCGTTCCGGAACAGTTGGCTCGCGAAGCTTTCGCTCTCGCGGCTGCCAAGCTTCCTGTGAAGACGACGTTCGTTGTCCGCCAGATCGGCATGTAAGGAGACGGACATGAACGCAAAAGAACTCCGCGCTAAAGATACTGAAGCGCTGAAAAACGAGCTGAAAGAACTCTTGCAAACGGAATTCAAGCTCCGTATGCAAAAAGCTACTCAGCAATTGACTAACACTTCGTCGTTGCGCACGACGCGTCGCCAAGTTGCTCGCGTCCGCACGATTCTTACTGAAAAGGCGGCCAAATGACGGAACAGGCTCAAGCGTCCTTGACGCGTACCCTCCAGGGCGTCGTTGTCAGCGACAAGATGGAAAAGACCGTAATCGTTCTCGTTGAACGTAAGGTCAAGCACCCGCTTTATGGCAAGTATGTCGTTAAGAGCAAGAAGTATCATGCTCATGACGAACTCGGTTGCCACGAAGGTGACAAGGTTGAAATTCAGGAAGGCCGTCCGGTCTCCAAGACCAAGTCTTGGACCGTGTCGAAGATCCTCGAAAAGGCCGTGATCATCTAAGCGGAAAAAAACGATAAAAAAATCGTTTATTTGACTTGCAACGTATAAACCATTCGGTTATATTTGCATGTCTGATCGCCCGGGAAGCCCCAGTGGTCTCTCGGGCGATGTCTATTCACGGCAATGTTTCATTGCGAAGGGGTTCCTTTCAACGGGTCTCGTTCGTGTGAAGTGTTGTCTTCCTCCCTTTACGGGACCAATACTATCCGCTACTGTGGAATAAGTTGGGATTTATTAACCATGATTCAGATGCAAAGCCGACTGGACGTCGCCGATAACACCGGTGCTCGTTCAGTGATGTGTATCAAGGTGTTGGGCGGCTCTAAGCGCCGTTATGCCAACATCGGTGACGTCATCAAGGTGACGGTCAAAGAAGCGGCCCCTCGTGGTCGTGTTAAGAAGGGTGAAGTTTACAACGCTGTGGTCGTTCGTACGGCTCATGGTGTTCGTCGCCCGGACGGTTCTTCCATTAACTTTGATGGTAATGCTGCCGTTCTTCTCAATAACAAACTCGAGCCAATCGGCACCCGTATCTTCGGGCCAGTTACGCGTGAATTGCGTACTGAGCAATTTATGAAGATTGTGTCGCTTGCTCCTGAAGTTATTTAATCTAGGAGTAACGATGCAACGTATTCGCAAAGGTGACGAAGTAATCGTCATTGCTGGTCGCGACAAGGGCACGAAGGGCACCGTCCTTTCCCGTGTTGACGATCGTCATGTGATTGTTGAAGGTGTTAATGTTGTCAAGAAGAGTGTTCGCCCGAACCCGCAATTGGGTATCGCTGGTGGCATCGTTGACAAGACCCTTCCCATTGATCAATCTAACCTTATGCTTGTTAACCCCGAATCCGGCAAGGGCGACCGCGTTGGTTTCAAGGAAGTTGACGGCAAGAAGGTTCGTGTCTTTAAGAGCAACGGTGCTGTCGTTGGCGCTAGTAAGTGAGGTTGACGATGTCTCGTTTTAATACTA
>CAMYAA010000245.1 GCA_947253615.1 uncultured Sutterellaceae bacterium | reverse complement strand
TACACACTGCATATCGTCGGCAGCGTCAGATGTGTATAAGAGACAGCGCCGTTGCTCGTTCCCTAGCGAGCAATCCACTGCCCCTCATCTTTCCCTGCCACCGTGTTATGGGCTCTGGTCAAGTGTGGAAAGGCTATGCCTTAGGACGAGAACTTTGGTTAAAACTCACCACCCTGGAAAACCAAATAAGCATGCCCGTAAAGGCGTGAACATGAATTCTAAGAAGCAACAAGAACGACCTTCGTTTAAATCCGTCAAGTACTTTCCCTTGTTTTTCCAAAACGATCGCTGAACCTACAATCATTGATAACAGCGATGCGTTGCCCAATAAATGCGAGGTTCAAAAAGTGAAGCCATACGCCCCAAAAACCAAGAAAGAGTTGCAGAAGATTCTTAGGTTAGGAATCAAAGAACGTTGGACAGATTTCAATCAAATCGACGTGAGCGCCATCAAAGACATGAGCCACTTATTCGATACCGAGCGCTTCAAAGAAAGCTTCCGCGGTGACATCAGTGAGTGGGACGTATCCATTGTCACGAACATGGATCACATGTTTGCAGGTTGCCAACGCTTTAATAGCGACCTCAGCCAATGGGACGTTTCCAATGTTACGAACATGAATGCCATGTTTGAGTCTTGTCCAGGCTTTAATAGCGACATCTCAAATTGGAATGTCGCCAAGGTTGAGACGATGGAGTCCATGTTCTCACAATGTGAACAGTTTTCTGCCGATATCGGGAACTGGAATGTCTCGCGCGTTACGAACATGAAAGCAATGTTCTCGGGGTGCTCACGCTTTAACGCAGACCTCAGCCGATGGAATGTCTCGCGCGTTACGAACATGAAAGCTATGTTCTCGGGGTGCTCACGCTTTAACGCAGACCTCAGCCGATGGAATGTGTCGAACGTTCAGAACATGGAAGCTATGTTTTCCGGCTGTTCAATCTTTAACGCAGACCTTAGCCAATGGAGCGTGTCCAACGTTAAGAACATGAAAGCTATGTTTTCCGGCTGCGCAGTCTTTAACAGCGACATCTCACAGTGGGATGTCGCCCAGGTTAAGACGATGGAATCGATGTTCTCTCAATGCGAATGCTTTTGTGTTGATATCGGAAGCTGGAATGTCTCGAACGTTACGAGCATGAAGACGATGTTTTCAGGCTGCTCACGATTTAACGCAGACCTTAGTCGCTGGGACGTTAGTCAAGTGACTGATATGCAACGTATGTTTTCTGGCACACAGTCTTTCAATCAAGATTTAAATGCTTGGGACGTTTCTAATGTCACGGATATGTCGGGGATGTTCTCACATAGCCACTTTAACGGACGAATCAGCGACTGGAATGTCTCTCACGTAACCGACATGACCAGCATGTTCGAGGCTTCGCCTTTTAACGGGGACATCGCCAAATGGGATGTCTCTAACGTCACATGGATGGGCAACATGTTCGAAGCTTCCGCTTTTAATGGAGACATCGCCCAATGGAATGTCTCCAATACCACATGGATGAGCGGCCTGTTCAAAGGATCACCATTTACTGGCGACATCGGAAACTGGGATGTATCTAACGTGCAATCCATGGAAAGCATGTTTGAAGCTTCAGTTTTTAATGGAGATATCTCTCAATGGGATGTCTCTAACGTACTATCTATGGCAGGCATGTTCGCAAGTTCAGCTTTTAACGGTGATATCTCAAAGTGGGACGTCTCAAAAGTAGAGTCTATGTCGCGCATGTTTGCAAACTCATCATTCACGGGTGACATATCAAAGTGGAACGTCTCCAGCGTGATATACATGGATCAAATGTTCTTCGAATCCCCTTTTAATGGCGACCTTTCCCGGTGGAATGTCTCAAAGGCACTCTCCATGGTTAGTATGTTTGAAGGCTCTGCTTTTGATCGTGATATCTCACATTGGCATATTTCATTCGGAGCATACACCGATAACATGTATCGAAATACCAAATTCGATATTCTCCTTCACTCTACGAAATCCCGCGTCTTCAGGAAACAAAAGCCTACCCGCAGATAGATTCTTGCCTATAGATTTCAAGCAAACCTATAAAGGTTTGTACGAAGATTTCCTTCCATTTTGCGACAAAGACAAAGGCAATTTTTTAAGAAAAAACGACAAGCTTTACCAAGAGCCATTGAACGATAAGTTTCAATACGTCTATAAGTGGCTCAATCAAATGAGCACTTTATGGCTTTTCGACGATTCATCGCCCTCTCTTTGGTTCGTTCTCTCTTACAAAATCCTTATCAAACAAGGGGAAAATGGGGTTTTTATCTATAACGATGAGGAATTATTCGCCTTTCCTTCTAAATATGGCGATTTGCGGCAAAATATAGGCTAAATCCCAAGAGAAGTTCACGCTACTTATTGGCAAAATTAAAGGTTAGTTTAAAAGCGCCAGGATGTCATTGAAGGATACGCTCAACTGTCATCGAACTGAGTCGCGCAGCAAAGGAAATGGTTATGAGCAAAAATTCATCCGAAACCCCCTTCAAGATCGGAGACTGTATTGAGTATGAAAAAGAACTCTTCGTCATTGAAAAGATTGCGCCCCAAAAACATAACCAACCGAGCATTCTGACCTGTCTTAGTTTGAGCGACTCTTCAGTCGAAAAAAAACGTTATATTCCGCTTGAGCCTGGATTAGATATTCGTCGCATTTCTCTTTCTGCGAATGAAATTATTCAAAAGTATCCTGGTACCAATCTCACAAACCTTAATAACGTCCGTCACAATTCCGAATACTTATTAGGTAGCGGGGTGGAGTGCCAAGGCGAAAAATGGAAAATTATCCGCAGTAAAGTTGTCGGTACTAACAATGACTTTCTCGTGGAAGTCGAAGGGATTTCGCCTAACGTACTAAAAGAACGATGAATTTTTGAAAGTTCGGATCCAACGTTCAAACTCTTCGATGCTGCCACCGTACAGAAAGAAGAACAAAAAAACGAAGAAAAATATCTGAAGACCGTGGCCCAATGTGCCCCCGGTGTTCGTATCGAAGTGCGAGATGCTGAATGGGTGATTCAACGTATCGGCCAAGCATCAGAAAATTTAGGACTTTCTATTGAGTGCGAAGGCATTTCACGTTTA
>CAMYAA010000244.1 GCA_947253615.1 uncultured Sutterellaceae bacterium | reverse complement strand
CACACTGCATATCGTCGGCAGCGTCAGATGTGTATAAGAGACAGGTGGTTTCCAGTACTCCAATTCCAAGCTTAAAAATCATGACGCAAAGAGCGCCTTCAAGCTTGCAGAAGGTATTGGTTCCGCTAACAAGTTTGGTATCAAGGGCGAAGAAAAGATTTCTGACGACTTGGCTGTTGGCTTCAAGTTAGAAAATGGTTTTAACCTTGCTAACGGTGCTCTTGCTGGGGCTCCTAAGAAAGCCACCGATCCTACTCGCCTCTTCGACCGTGAAGCCGTTCTTTATGCTAAGACGGTTGCTGGTACCATCGCGGTTGGACGTGAAGGTGCTATCAGCTCTGGTTTAGGTATGTTTGGCCAGTTTGGTGGTAAGGTTGCTGCTTATAGTAATGGTCGTGGCGATGTACCGGGTTTGAAGTATGTGCTTGGTAGTACGGTTAACCGTTATGACCAATCGTTGACGTATGAATCCCCGAAGTTCGCTGGTGTTAAGGTTTTAGCTCAGTTTGCTAACAAGGGTTCCCAGGCTGGTCATGGTTATTTTGACTCCAAGGAAAATGATCTCTTCTATGCTGTTGGCGCTTCGTTTGAAAATGAACAGTTCTACGGCACGGCTTTAGTTGATGTTTTAGACAAACACGACAAGAGTCAGAAGGATGGCGTTAAGGTAAGCCTCGGCGGTAATGTTAAGTTTGATGGCTTCCAAGTCTTCGCAGCGGGTCAGTATTTCAAAGAATTACCGTTAAATGTTGACAGCTTATACATGTCTACTACTGCTGCTACTTTCGATGCTGCCAAGCCTGAAGCTCTCAAGTACACGTTACCCACTTACAAGGGCTTTGGTTTAATGGCTGGCGTTGCAGTGCCTGTAGCAACTGGTTCTTTGAAGGGTACCTTAGGCTACATGAATGCTAAGGCTGTTACTCCGTTAACTGTGAAATATCCTGCACCTCAAGGTGCTCCTGCTGTTTCCAGTCACGCTGACTTTAAGTTGAATCGTTTCGTGGTTGGGGCAGTATACGACTACCCGCTTAGCAAGAGCACGTTCATCTACTCTGGCGTTGGCGCTACGTTCGAAAAGTATAAGAATGTTGACGAAGTCAAGAATGGCCGTTCCTTTGCTGCTAACTTCGGCTTGACGCACAACTTCTAATCTAGCGCGAACTTCTTCTGAAGTTTAAATAGATTACTTACCCCGCTAGGACGACGGTCTTGGCGGGGTTTTGTTATGGGTGTTTTTTAATACCCCTGTCTAATAAGCGCCCAAGCTTCGTGTTTCTCAAGAGCAACAAGATTGCTTTTTTCATAGGGATATTCACGGATAAATCACGTTCAAAATATTAAAACCGATTTTTAATTGAAGTCTGTATTGGGAAAATAGCTTCGTGATTTGCGTGTTAACGCATCTAAGAATTCGAAGCTGAGCCTCTTTCGGGAGCTCGGTATTTCCCCTTTGCAAGGATTCATTATGTTTAAGAAGTTTCTTGTTACGATCGCCGCGCTTGGAGCTTTTGCTGGCTCTGCTTTTGCTGGTGTCACGCTCTACGGTGCTGTAGACGGTGGTTTTCAATATTCCTATACCAAGATTAAAGGCAAAGACGCTCAGTCGGCGTTCAAGCTGGCTGACGGTATTGGCACGTCCAATCAGTTTGGTATCAAGGGTGAAGAAAAGATTTCTGATGACTTGACCGTTGGCTTTAAATTGGAAAACGGCTTTAGCTTAGCTAATGGCAAATTGGGTGGTGCCCCTAAAAAAGTTGGGGACTCTACCGTATTGTTTGACCGTGAAGCGGTCATGTATGTCAAGACGGTTGCCGGTACCATCGCTGTTGGTCGCGAAGGCGCTATTAGCTCTGGTTTCGGTATGTTTGGTCAGTTTGGTGGCAAGGTTGCCGCTTACGGGAATGGCCGTGGTGACGTTCCGGGGATGAAGTGGGTGCTTGGTGATACGACGAACCGTTATGACCAGTCCTTGACGTATGAATCCCCGAAGTTTGCTGGAGTTAAGGTTTTGGCTCAGTTTGCTAATAAGGGCAAACAAGACGGTGATGGGTTTTTGGACAGCAAGAAGAATGATCTCTTCTATGCTTTAGGCGCTACGTTCGAAAACGAACAGTTCTATGGCACGGCTTTAGTCGACGTTACGACTCACGCGAAGGTTCAAACTGGTGACAAGCCCAAGGATGGTATTAAGGTTAGCATCGGTGGTAATGTCAAGATTGATGGCGTTCAGATTTTTGCTGCTGGACAATACTTCAAAGACGTTGGATTAAATGTTAGTCCGATTGCTGAACAAATCCTTTATCCGAAGCCGCTTGGTATTACGACGAAGGGCTTTGGCTTGAACGCCGGTGTTGCTGTCCGCGTTTCGACGGGTTCTTTGAAGGGCAATTTAGGATTCATGAAAGCTAAGCAAACTAATCCTAAAGCTAACCTTGAACCGCGTAAGTTCAATCGCTTCATCCTCGGTGTCGTTTATGACTACCCGCTTAGCAAGACCACGTTCCTTTATTCGGGCTTAGGTGCTACGTTTGACAAGTACAAGAACATTCCTAGGGTTAGCAAAACTTCCTCCCGTGCTTTCGCTGCTAACTTTGGGTTCTCTCACAAGTTCTAATCTAGCGATAACTTCTACAGAAGTTTAAATAGATTGCTTACCCCGCTAGGACGAAAGTTTTGGCGGGGTTTCGTTTTGCATGAATGGGTTCAAATTTGCCTATTTCCAAAAATTGAAGGCGATATGGGTTTAGTGTTGCAAAATTCTCTTTTTCCGTTATTTGTTCCATTAATACCACAAAATTTTGAATTTTTACGTCAAAAGTAAGTACTTCTACATAGTTCCCCTTTTTTGTACGGACGTTCTTTGGCTCTATACGTATATTTTGAGACAATGAATACAAGGCTTACTTTCTAAGCAAAAATAATTATTCCCAAACTGAGCACTTGATTCGAGCTCAGTTATAACTACTTAAAAGGATCTACGATGTTTAAGAAGTCTCTCGTGACGATCGCCGCTCTTGGCGCCTTCGCTGGCTCTGCATTCGCAGGCGTTACGCTCTACGGTGCTGTTGACGGTGGTTTTGAATATTCTTACGACAAGGCTAATGG
>CAMYAA010000243.1 GCA_947253615.1 uncultured Sutterellaceae bacterium | reverse complement strand
ACACACTGCATATCGTCGGCAGCGTCAGATGTGTATAAGAGACAGGAGTTACTTCGTAAGAAATTAGCGTAATGAATTGATTCGCTCTTAAAAGACAAAGGTCCGATGCATTTGCTCGGACCTTTTCGCTATGGGGTGATGAGTTATTCTTGTGTACCGTACTCTTTTCGATAAGCGCGAATGGCATCAAGATACGGGGCAGCGGCTTGGCTGAGTTCACCGCCTAACTCAATGTAGGCCAAGAGGTCATCGAGTTTAGCGATCGATAACACTGGGAAGTGATATTGGCGTTCAACACTTTGAACGGCGGAGCAGGTTTCGGTCCCAGAGCGTTCTTGACGGTCTAAAGCGATTAAGACACCAGCTGGTTCAGCATTGGCCTTGCGAATCAATTCAACGGATTCGCGAATAGAGGTTCCGGCCGAAATAACGTCATCAATAATGAGCACGCGACCTTTTAACGGAGCGCCGACGAAAATACCACCTTCCCCATGATCTTTGGCTTCTTTACGATTAAAAGCCCAAGGAACATCGTAGCCCAAGCGGGAAAGGTTCATCGCTACCGCGACACCCAAGGGGATACCTTTGTAAGCAGGACCGTAAATCATGTCGAATTCGATTTTTCCTGCTTCTTTCGCGGCAATTAGGGCGTGTGCATAAAATTCGCCTAATTTATCGAGTAAGCTACCAGTATTAAATAGGCCAGCATTGAAAAAATATGGCGATAAACGCCCTGCTTTTGTTTGATATTGGCCAAAGCGTAAAATATTTTCTTTAATTGAAAATTCAATAAAAGCTTTCTCGATATGCTGCATAGTCGGTACACTCCTTCATAAAAGCTAGACAGATTTTAGAGTGAATGTGGGCATATTTCTAATCAGTGGGTGGAATTTTTGTTATGAAACAACTTCGTGTGATGTCTTTTAATGCCAACGGTATTCGTTCTGCGGAGAAAAAAGGTTTTTTCGAGTGGTTTTTGACGCAAAACATTGATGTGCTTTGTGTTCAGGAGCTCAAGGCTCAGGTGCCCGATTTACCAGAAAGTATTCAATGCTTGCCGGGATATCAGGCATTTTTCCATTGCGCCGAAAAGAAAGGGTATTCGGGTTGTGGCCTCTGGACTCGACAAGCTCCGAAGTCGGTACGTATTGGTTTCGGGAGTGAAGAGTTTGACGCAGAAGGTCGCTATGTTGAAGCGGACTTTGGTGATTACACCGTTATTTCAAGCTATTTCCCTTCTGGAACGTCTGGGGATGAACGACAGAACGCAAAATATCGTTTTTTGGCGGAAATGCTCGCGCATATGGATGCCTTGAAGGCTTCGGGTCGTGAGGTCATTTTATGTGGAGATATCAATATCGCCCATAAAGAAATTGACTTAAAGAACTGGAAAGGGAACTTAAAGAATTCGGGCTTTTTGCCCGAAGAGCGCGCTTGGATGACAGCCCTTTTTGATGAGCATGGTTGGGTGGACGTATTTCGTCGCATCGATCAGCGCCCTGAGCAATACACTTGGTGGAGTCAACGTGGTCAAGCCCGCGCTAAGAATGTTGGGTGGAGAATTGACTATGAAATTGCGACTCCAGGCGTGGCAGAAAAAGCGGTTTCAACCTCCATTTACAGCGAGGAGAAATTCTCCGACCATGCGCCTTTAACGATTGAATACCATCTTTAATATGAAAGAACTACAAGATATTGTCTTCTCCCAAGGCTTCGGGACCCGTTATGATTGTCAGAAAATGATCGAGGACGGGGCTTTTTTGATTGACGGCGTTGTGCATGACAATCCCGAAGAGCTATTGGACCCTCAAGGATTGGTATTGCATTGGCGTGATCAGGCTTGGCCTGTGGTTGAACACGTTTTAATTGCGATGAATAAACCCGCTGGGTATGAGTGTTCGATGAAGCCTGGATTTAATCCATCCGTGATGTCCTTATTGCCGGCTCCCTTACGCAAACGTAATGTGCAACCGGTGGGGCGTTTAGATGTGGATACGACAGGATTGTTATTGTTTACGGATGATGGCGCTTTATTACATCGATTAACGCATCCCAAACGCCATGTTGATAAAGTCTATGAAGTGACGTGTAAACATGCGATCACGCCAGCTTTGTGTGAGCAATTGAAGTCGGGCGTTATGCTCGCAGATGAAAAGCAGATGATTGCCGCTAAAGAAGCTGTGGTGATCGATGAACATACTTTACATTTGACCTTAACCCAGGGGAAGTATCATCAAGTTAAACGTATGATTGCGGCGTGCTCCAACCGCGTTGAAGGATTGCACCGTATTCAGGTTGGTAAATACCAATTACCCGCCAACTTGAAACCTAACGAATGGGTTTGGATTTCCAAAGAGGATGTCCTGTAGTGTTTATTGATTCAATTAAACAAACGCTGAGTGCCTATACGCGTCCAGGAGCGCTGCGAATGCTGTTCCTGGGCTTTAGCGCAGGGTTACCGTTGCTATTGGTCATTGGTACGCTCGCTTTTTGGTTAAGAGAAGCGAAGATTGATCTCAAGACCATTGGATTCTTTTCCTGGATTGGCTTGGTTTATGGATTTAAATGGGTATGGTCGCCTTTGGTGGATCGAGTCCCTATTTTTATCCTGACGAAAAAGTTTGGTCGTCGCCGTTCATGGTTGCTTCTGGCTCAGTGTGGTTTAATTGTCTCCCTTTTAGGCTTGGCGAGCACGAATCCTCAGGATAGTCTTTCTCCCTTCTTAGGGTTTGCGTTGTTAACTGCCTTTTGTTCGGCGACTCAAGATATTGCGCTCGACGCTTACCGTATCGAGTCTGCAGAATTGAAAGAACAAGGGGTGTTAGCAGCCATGTACCAAGCGGGTTATCGCTTGGGCATGATCTGGTCAGGGGCTGGCGCGTTAATGCTGGCGGCTTTTAGTGCTCATGGCGCGTCTGGGTACGAATTCTCGGCTTGGACATTTGCATACTCCGTGATGGCCGCTTCGATTTTGGTCGGGGTGATTAGTGTGCTCTTGTCGCCTGAACCGCCTGAATCGAGTGAGCCCCGCCTGACGTTATCGTGGAAAAGCCGGTTAAAACAAAATTTTGTGGCTGTCTCTTATACACATCTGACGCTGCCGACGATATGCAGTGTGTAG
>CAMYAA010000242.1 GCA_947253615.1 uncultured Sutterellaceae bacterium | reverse complement strand
TCACCGATCTGTTCAACCTCGGGTTCATTATCTAATTGAGGGACGAGTTTGCCTTCAATAGCCCATTGAAGAATAGAGGCGCGTAATTCATCGGCGGTCATTTCGTCACCTTGTTTTCATCAATCGTTTTTAAAATCGTGGCTAACAAATCATCGATTTGGCGCTCATAGTCTTTACGCTTATTTTGATAGCGAGCAATCAACTCATGAGGGGGAAGCACCTCTTCTTCAATATTCGGGTACCCACATTGATCAAAATTAAAGTCGAGTGCCTTCAACTCCTCAGGTTTAAAACACTTGGCCTTAGGAAAGTCATCAACAATAAGTTCTTTACGATGAGTCCACCAATGATTGAGTTCTTCTAAATGCTCTAAAAGCATGGGCTTGGTTTTAGAAAAGGCTTTGTAGCCCTTTGGCATATCCACTCGATAAAACCAAGTCTCATTTGTAGCCCAAGTCTTTTTATCAAAGTCCTTAACGCCATCAAAAAACAAAATGTTGGTTGCAATAGAGGTATAAGGTGCAAAAACACTCGTTGGTAAACGAACAATCGTATGACAATTAAACCGTTTTAATAGACGCTCTTTAATGGCATTCTTGTTGCCTGTCCCAAATAGGAAACCATCAGGAACGATGACCGCCGCACGTCCACTGGCCTTTAAACGAGCCATGATTAAAATCATGAAGAGGTCGGCCGTTTCTGCACTTCTTAATTGAGCGGGGAAATTCTGAAGAATATCTGCTTTCTCGGCACCACCATAAGGCGGGTTCATGAGGATAACATCAAACTTATCCTTCTCCGTGTAATCATTAACTTTGCGAGTTAATGAGTTGCCATGATCAATGTTGGGTTCTTCAATGCCATTTAATAAGAGATTGGCCACGCACAAAAGGTGAGGTAAAGGTTTCTTCTCGCAACCATAAAAAGCATGATTGAGTTTTTGACGATCTTCATTCGTCCCATTATCGGCTTGTGGTTGTAAGTACTTGCGAGCTGAGTTTAAGAACCCTCCTGTACCGCAAGCAAAGTCCGCAATGGTATCCCCTAATTTTAAGTTCACATGAGAGGCAATAAAGTCCGTTAAAGCACGAGGTGTGTAAAACTCACCCGCTTTACCCGCATTTTGCAGTTCACGAAGAATCGTTTCATAAATTGTACCAAATGTATGAACTTCCTCAGGGTCTGTAAAATCCATTTCGTTTATCAAACATAACACTTGACGGAAGTTCACACCGTCCTTCATGTAGTTATGAATGTCTTCAAATACTTCCTTCACGACACTTTGAGATTTGGGACAGTTTCGAGGAATCTCCAAATTTTTCAATGTGGGAAACAATACCGTATCTACAAACGAAATAAGATCATCTCCTTTTAACGTTTTATCATTAGCGGTATCAGCCCAATTTCTCCAACGACAGTGATCAGGGATTAATGACACATAAGGGCGAGTACTCGAAGCCAAAAACTCCCATTCCTTTTCTTTATCATCGTAGATTTTTAAAAATAACATCCATGTTAATTGCTCTATACGTTGGGCGTCACCATTGACTCCCGCGTCATTACGGGTGATGTCACGAAAGCGTTTAATAAAATTTTTCAAAGCCATGTTTAAATACTCATTACGTTATTATTCTGTTCATTCGAAGAGGGCACAAAGTATAGTTCGGATTCCAAATCCCGAATCGCTTTTTTATAAGCTTCTTGCCCCCCGAAACTTTCCATAATTCGAGGTATACCTTTAAAGGATTTAAATACTGATCGCTTTAGTACTTCGGGGCTATCAATCTCACAAACCCCTTCATGGGCATAAATCGAGAGAAGGTGGTTAAGAACCTCTCGTGCGATCCCTTGATATTTATCGAGGAAACGCTCACGAGCTACCCTACTTAAGCGCTCATGACGCGTTAACGGAGTAGCGCCAAAAGCTATCGCGAGTATTAAATCAAACTCGTCAAAATCTGCGCCCATAACCTCTTTGAGTTCTTCAAAAGAAACACCTTTTTCAGCCAGTTGATTAACAATGGTCTTCTTCTCTTTTTCACCGTTCCATAGTTCAATGAATTCATCTGCTGAACTAAAAAGCTCCAAAACGCAACGTCTTGTATAGTCCTTAAATTTAGGGGTTACTAGTTTTCCATTCTCATCAAGGTAGCTATCTTGAATACCTACCTGACTAACGGGGACATCATTGACCATATAGACAGTTTGAGGTGTGGGTTCCAACTCATCTGAAACCTCATTAGTCTCGTTGGAGTTATCAGAGACGCCTGTACCTTTATTCTCTTTAATCTTAACCTCAGGATCAGACCACCCCACGGGGCAACATCATCTGGGCTTCCATCAAACGTTTCATCCTTAAACAACAAACAGGCTTGTCTAAGGTCTAAAATTGTGAAGAACGTTTTCCCCGCATCTTCGTTTAAGCGAGAGCCGCGCCCAATGATCTGTTTAAATTCGGTCATTGATCGAATAGGAATATCTAAAACAATCAGCTTTACGCACTTCGTATCCGCGCCTGTGGTCAATAATTTTGATGTCGTAACAATCACAGGGTATTTTTCTGAAATGGAGATGAAGTCATCGTACAAACGTTTCCCGTCTTCATCGTCGGCTGTCATACGAACAATGTAATCAGGATTGTCTTTCATCATGTCTTGATTACATTCGCGAAGCGCATCACGAAGAAGTAAGGCATGACGTTGGTTGACACAAAAGACAATTGTCTTAGACATTCGTCCAATGACTTTTAGATAATCAGTAATGGTTTGAGCAACGATCTTGATGCGTTGCTTCAAAATAATCGAGCGATCGAAGTCATCAATAGTGTATTTCTTTTGAGGAATTAAAACCCCATTCTCATCTACATCACCCTCTTCAGGTGTCCATCCTGTAACGTCTTTATCTAGGGCAACATACCGAACACGATAAGGTGCTAAAAAACCGTCTTCGATCCCTTGTTTGAGAGTATAGGTGTAAATAGGTTGTCCGAAATATTCTGTATTGTTGGCTCTCTCTTTTTCACAAGGAGTTGCAGTTAAACCAATTTGAATAGCACAGTCAAAGTATTCTAGAATCGTTCGCCAAGAGCTCTCCTCTTTAGCGCTCCCTCGATGGCATTCATCAAC
>CAMYAA010000241.1 GCA_947253615.1 uncultured Sutterellaceae bacterium | reverse complement strand
CTACACACTGCATATCGTCGGCAGCGTCAGATGTGTATAAGAGACAGCCCAATACACCCGCTACGGTACGCTTCTCTTGGGTTTATTCCAGGGGTTTGGTATCGCGGTGGCTTTAGAGACGCAACATGGTTTAGTGATTGATCCGGGCTTTATGTTCCGCATCACGACGACGGTGTCGCTTCTCACGGGTACCATGTTCCTGATGTGGCTTGGTGAACAAATCACCGAGCGTGGTTTAGGGAACGGTATTTCGATCATTATTTTCGCGGGTATCGTTGCTGGTTTACCGCACGGGGCTTCGAGCCTTGCGCAGTTAGTTAGCACGGGGGCTATTAGTCCTTTAGCTGCGATCATCGTGATTGCCATTATTTTGGCTGTGACCTGTTTCGTCGTTTTCGTCGAACGTGGTCAGCGTCGAATTACTGTGAACTATGCCAAGCGTCAGGTTGGTAACAAGATTTATGGCGGTCAAAGCTCGTATTTGCCGTTAAAGATGAACATGTCGGGTGTTATTCCTCCGATCTTTGCGTCGTCTTTGATCTTATTCCCGGCCACTTTGGCAGGTTGGTTTACGAGTGGTGACTCGACTCGTTGGATTCGAGACTTGGCAGCTTCGCTCTCGCCTGGTCAACCGCTCTATACCCTGCTTTATGCAGTATTAATTGTGTTCTTTGCTTACTTCTACACGGCATTGGTTTTCAATCCGCGTGAAACGGCAGAGAATCTTAAGAAAGGTGGGGCATTCATTCCTGGCATTCGTCCAGGTGAACAAACGGCCCGCTATATCGACCGAGTGCTTTTGCGCTTAACGTTAGGCGGTGCAGCTTACTTAGTGTTCGTTTGTTTAATGCCTGAATTCTTGAACTTAAAGTTCAACGTACCATTCTATTTTGGTGGTACCTCGTTATTGATCGTTGTGGTTGTAACGATGGACTTTATGAGTCAGGTCCAGGCCTACATGATGTCTCATCAATATGAGAACTTGTTGCGGAAGTCTAGCTTCCGTGGCTTTAGTCGAAACTAACAATTTCGACATTAACAAACTGATGCCTTTATAGGGCTTAACCCCCTATAAACGTGGGTTTTGAATGAACTGGGGAGTCCGGTGAAATTATCGCTGGCTTCCCATTTCATGCTAACAAACGAAAAAAAGTTTGATGCTAATGCACTACGTTGGCATTTTGACTTGAATTCGACAGCGACGTATTGTATTCTTATGCGTTTCTGCCACGAGGGCATTGTTTATCCGTGCGTATAACGCACGTGGAGATGAGAATGAAGGTTAACGCTTCGGTCAAAAAGATGTGCCGTAAGTGCAAGGTCATCAAGCGTAAAGGCGTGGTGCGTGTGATCTGCTCTGATCCGCGTCACAAGCAGCGTCAAGGCTAAAGAGGTATAAAATGGCACGTATCGCCGGTATTAATATTCCGCCGCATCAGCATGCCGAAATCGGTTTGACTGCCATCTATGGCATCGGCCGTTCGCGCGCTCAGGAAATCTTGGACGCTTGCGGCATCGATTATTCCAAGAAGATCAAGGACCTTTCCGACGAAGAACTCGAAAAGATCCGCGAACAAGTCAACACGTTCACCGTCGAAGGCGATTTACGTCGAGAAGTTCAGCTCTCGATTAAGCGTCTTATCGACCTTGGGACGTACCGTGGTATGCGTCACCGCAAGGGTTTACCTTGCCGTGGTCAGCGTACCCGTACTAATGCTCGCACCCGTAAAGGCCCGCGTAAGGCCGGTGTGGCACTCAAGAAGTAATAAAGGATAAGTATGGCTGGCAATAACTCTAAGCAGGCTGCAGGGCAGCGTGCTCGTAAGAAAGTTAAGAAGGTCGTGACGGAAGGCATCGCCCACGTTCACGCTTCCTTTAACAACACCATCATTTCGATTAGTGATCGCCAGGGCAACGTTATTGCAGCGTCGTCCTCCGGTGCTCAGGGCTTTAAGGGCTCTCGTAAGTCTACGCCGTTTGCTGCTCAGGTTGCAGCTGACGTCGCTGGCAAGATTGCTCTTGAATACGGTCTCAAGAATGTTGAAGTCCGTATTTGGGGTCCTGGTCCAGGTCGCGAATCTTCCGTTCGCGCTTTAAATGCGCTTGGCATCCGTGTTACGTCGATTCAAGACGTTACGCCGATTCCTCATAACGGTGTTCGCCCCTCCAAGCGCCGCCGCGTTTAATTTTTAATTTTTCTGTTGTGAAATCCCGTGTCCACTGCATATCGAGGCACGTGGACTGAATGTAGGGATCCCTACAGGATAAGAGAGGCATTTTTAAATGGCACGATATCTCGGTCCTAAGCTCAAACTTTCGCGTCGCGAAGGTATTGACCTTAATTTGAAGAGCGCCCGTCGTTCGTTTGAGTCCAAAGTCAAGGACGTCGGCTCCAAGCCGGGCCAGCACGGTAAGATCTCCGGCGCCCGTATGTCTGACTATGGCGCTCAAATGCGCGAAGCGCAGAAAGTCAAGCGCATCTATGGTGTGCTTGAACGTCAGTTCCGTCGTTATTTCGCGGAAGCTGACCGTCTCATCGGTAACACCGGTGAAAAGCTCCTCCAGCTCCTTGAATGCCGTCTTGACAATGTGGTTTACCGCATGGGCTTTGGCTCCACGCGCGCTGAAGCACGTCAGATGGTTTCTCATAACGCTATTCTCGTCAATGGCCAGAAGGTTAACATTCCTTCCTACCACGTCAAGCCCGGTGATGTAATCTCCGTGCGTGAAAAGGCTCAGAAGCAGGTTCGTATCATCGAATCGCTCGAGCTTGCTCAGGCCAACGGCTTCCCGGCTTGGGTTTCTGTTGAACCCAAGAAGTTTGAAGGTACGTTCAAGAGCATTCCTGCTCGCGACGAAATCGCTTACGAAGTTAACGAAGCGCTCATCGTCGAACGTTACTCTCGTTAATAGCTCGACTGAGTTTTGGAGCGTTTTGTGTAGTGCGCAGCGCTCCAAACTTCACGTGGCAGAAAAACGAAACGCGATCAATCATTTGATCGCGTTTTCGTCACTCTAACGAAGTTGCAATTTTTTGTCTTTTTTCGGTTTAAAAGGCCAAAAAAGTGCATTAAACTTTTAGTTTCTGCGTTGGTTTTCCAACGTTTCCTTGTCAACTTTCGTCTGTTACCTTAATGC
>CAMYAA010000240.1 GCA_947253615.1 uncultured Sutterellaceae bacterium | reverse complement strand
TCTACACACTGCATATCGTCGGCAGCGTCAGATGTGTATAAGAGACAGCCGTAGAAGCGGATACCTTATCGCCTCAAGAGGCTCCTCAATCCCATTTACTTCATGGATTCTGTGTTTACCCGGGAACCGCCTTTGGGGTCTGCCAACTCCTGAGCGCGGGGGATCTGGACATTCCTCAACGTACTCTGGAAAAACACGAGCTTCGTTCTGAAATTGCTCGTCTCAAACGCGCCTTCTTTCGTGTGAACAAAGAACTCACGGCGCTCTCCTCATCCATTGAGGAAGAAGTACCTCCCGAGGCTCATAAATTTATTGAAGTCTCCCTGATTATTCTTCAAGCCCCCACCCTCCTTGAGCTGACCATTGCCATTATTAAGGACAAACTCATCAATGCCGAGTGGGCACTTTCTTTAAGACTTGATCAAATTAAACGCGATTTTGACGTCATTGAGGACGATTATATCCGTGAACGCTTCAGTGACATTGCGCATGTCGTCTCGCGATTGCAGCGCTCCTTAGTGGGGGCTCAAAACACCAAAAAGATTCTTGGGGAAGACTACGAAGAAAAAATTATTCTTGTCTCCGACGATCTTGATCCAGCGGACATTCTACAAATCCGTCTACGTGATGACCTCGACATTACTGGTCTCGTATTAGAAGAAGGGAGCGTCTCTAGTCATACCTCTATCTTGGCCTCTAGCTTAGAAATTCCTACGCTCGTTGGGGTAAAGAACGCTCGGGAGTTTTTGGAAAACGGTCAACCCGTTTTGTTGGAAAGTCATCTCGGCCAACTCAATCCAGAACCCACCAGTGAGGAATGTCGTCAAGCTCGCTCGCGTATGCGAGAAACCCTTGAGACTCGTCGAGAACTGAAAAAATTCAAGGACCGTGACGCGATTACTCTTGATGGCGTGCCAATCACACTGCTATCCAATATTGCATTGCCCGAAGACACCCGAGATATTCATCGCTTTGGTGCTCAAGGGGTGGGACTCTTTCGTACCGAGTTTTTATATCTCAACCGAGACCAACTCCCGGACGAAGAAGAGCAATATCAAGCCTACTGTCGCGTCATGCGTAGCATGAAAGGGAAAACCGTCACCCTTCGTACCGCCGATCTTGGGGGCGATAAGTTACTCTCTCCCGAGGTGCTTCACGCCTTAACGGAACGCGACATGAATGAATGGAATCCTTCGTTAGGACTGCGTGGAATTCGTTTTTCTTTAGCCTTCCCAGAGCTCTTCAAAACGCAAATTCGGGCTATACTGCGTGCCTCGAGTTTAGGGCATATCAATATTTTGCTTCCCTTCATTACTTTGCCCAAAGAAGTGGAGAACGTGAAGCAATTGATTGAAGAAGCCAAGGAAGAATTACAAACCCGAGGCGTCAAGTATTCTGAAGATATTACCCTCGGCGCCATGCTTGAAGTGCCTGGGACGATTATGATGCTCGATGAGCTTCAGCGTCATTTAGATTTCTTTTCGATTGGCACCAATGATTTAATTCAATATACCCTGGCCGCCGATCGCACAAATGCTGAGATTGCACAGTATTATGATGAATACCACCCTGGAGTGCTCAAGCTCATTGCACAGTGTATTAACAAGCTAAGAAAGGCAAAGAAAAACTTCTCTGTCTGCGGCGAAATGGCTGGGCATCCTCATTTAATCAATTTCTTTATTGGGCTGGGCTGCACACAGTTATCCATGACGTGCTCCCAAATCCCTAAAATCAAATCGATTATTTTTAATTTAGATACTGAACAAGCACAAATATTTGCTCGACGTGCTCTTAAAAAACGCACAGCAAAGAGCCTTCGAGACTTATTTGCCCAACAAGAATTTCTCACAGAAAGCAAACGACAATGACAAAAGACATTTACGACACACCACTCAATGATGACGAATTTATTGAAATTGGTGAGCTTTTAGCCCAAATACCTGAGCCTTTCGAACCGATGGAGGCTGATACGTTAGACGGTTATTTGTCTGCGTTGTTAGTCTTCCCCGAGGAAGTCGGTCCTGCCCAATGGATGCCGTATGTTTTTGACGTCCAAGGCCGTGAAGCGAGCTTAGAAAATCCACGCGATCAAGAACGTCTCGAAGAGCTGGTTTATCGTCGTTATCGAAGCCTCGACGCTGATTTAGCACACTCTCGAAAGATTGACCCCATCATCTATCCTGTTGAAGATGATCGAGGGCACGAAGTGCGTGGATACGATGGTATTTCTGCAGCAACGCCCTTCGCGTTGGGCTTTTATGAAGCCTATGAACGTTGGCCCGAATTAAAGGATAGCGAAGACCCCCTGATCTCGAGCGCTCTCTTAGGCATCTTCCGCTACTTACCCGAAGAGCTTTTAGGGGATTTAGCCCCCATTGTGAACGAGCTTAATTTAGAAAGTCCGATTGAAAATTTGGATCAAGCCATTGATGATATGGCTTTAAGTGTGGCAGAAATTGCTCACAGCACCCGTGGTTTTGCCTTAGAAAAGAAATCCACTGGACAGAAAACCAGTTGGGGTGTTGGTAAGGGCAACCGCAAAAAAGGCATGAATCGAAAACACTACTAAGACAGTGATCGGCGTTGAGTCTCTCTCAACGCCTTTTTTATGCCGCTCAAAGCGATGTTGATGATCGACATTTAATGACCATCAAAATCAACACGCACACGGGGATTCCTAAGGTCGCAGTAAATAGGAAAAAGGAGGAATACCCAATGGATTCCACCAGCACACCAGAAAAACCGGCCAAGAACTTAGGAATTAACAACATCAAGCTGCTCAAAAAAGCATATTGTGTTGCAGAGTATTCTTTACTAGTCAGTCCCGACAAAAAGGCTACAAAAGCCGAACTCGCCAAACCCGAAGCTAAGTTATCCGCCGAGACGGTAAAAATTAACATCGTGAGGTTATGTCCAATCCCCGCCAAGACGGAAAATAAAACATTCGTCAACGCCGTCAAAACCCCACCAATGAGCAAGGTCTTCATGACGCCAAGACGAAGTACGACCGCGCCCCCGATAAAGGCCCCAGCGAGGGTCATTATCACTCCGAAGACCTTGGAGACCGCCGCCACCTCTTCCTTACTAAAGCCCATATCGGCATAAAAAGGATTGGCCATCACTCCCATGACCACATCAGCC
>CAMYAA010000239.1 GCA_947253615.1 uncultured Sutterellaceae bacterium | reverse complement strand
TGTATAAGAGACAGTTTTAAGCCTATGCCTCGAGAGAGGTAGAAAAACGCTAGGAGAATCCCTAGTGCCCTGAAATTCGCACAAAATGACGGATTGAAAAAATGTCGCTTCATTAAAAAGCGAAAACCCTCGGGATGATGCTCGAGGGTGTTTTGAGGGGAAGCCAAAAAGAAGGCTTAGACGGCCTCGCGCTGCTTAGCGCCCGGGATGCTTAAAAAAGGACGGAATCTCTTCATCCTTTAAGGAGCCAGGCCCTTTCAAGGCACGTACCGTCTTCACGGCCTGCTCGACGCGTTCGTAGAGCGACATCGGAATATCCTCGAGTTGAGTTTCCACCCATTGATCCACGCGGCCCAAGCCCTGAATGAGCAATGAGGCCGCGAGCGCTTTGTCCACGACACGTAAGGGCACTTGCACGCACCACGTCCCGTGGGCCTTATCTAAATAGTGGGCATTGACCGCTTGTTCAAACACTTGACGCATCGGACGAATAAAACTCGGGTTCGGATCACGCGTCGTCATTAACGAGCCGGGTAACAAAATCAGATCTTTATTGAGTAAGACCAATAGCCCTTGCGCATCGCGGGCATTACAGTGCCAGAACTTCAAACGACGCACTTTAGAGCGGAGCGCCCAATCCGTGAGGGGAATTCCGCGCAAGAACGATAAGTCCTGCGGTGCGACCCAAAAGGCGCTCTCACCGGTAGCAAAGGCCACCGGTACGTCAAAGAGCCCCGCCAAAAGGGAGGCGGCGTCCTTAAAGACCGCCTCGGAAGAACGCACCACTAACACATAATCAAAGAAAGGATGCTGCGGATCCGCACAATAGGCTTTGAGCGTGAGCGCGACGTCACGCGCTTCATAAGCCATTAACACGTGCGTAAGTGACTCACCAAAGGGCCCGGCCTTCACGGTGCTAAAGCGCATCCCCAAGACCCAACGAAGATGCGCGTTCGCTTCGAGGTTGCCTTCGGGCGGCAACTTCACGTCTAAGGCGAGCGAGTCCGAGCGACCCCCATAGACGGCTTCCACCGTCATGCCGCGTTGGGCGAGTTGATCCACACAGTGCTCTACGGAAAACGTTCCAGCTTCATATAGACTCGGCATAATGCGAGCACTCCCTATATCGTACGTGCCAAAGGCTATATCTTAACGACTTCACGCGCTAAAAACTATAGTTCCTCACAAACGCTCCCTAAAAAAGACTAATACCCATACTACTTTTATGGTTATTGGCTTTTTTCATCCTCTTAACGGTTTCGCGAACTAACAAATTGTCACATCTCGATTAATAGACACTAAAACCAAAATCCCAATTTCCGTGTGACAGAGAAGAAAGCCAATAATTCTACGCTTATTTTTCGGATTTGTTCCTCCCCCTTTTTAAAAAATAAAAAGGGGCTTAACCCCACGCGCACAGGCGTTATACCTCTTTGGGATAATCCGCATTTTCGTTCTAAGCGTAAACCCTTCCACAAAAAAACTGAATAAACTTAATTGAAGTAAGGGTATTTACTATTTCACCCTCATCAACACCGCGATGAAACGCGTGTTTTTTAAAAGCAAAATGCCCGATTATTAAAATTTCTTAAGGTTGTTGAGCACTGTCAAAATCGTTTTGACTGCATGATATCCCTTAAAAACACTCAGAATTCCCGTTTTTGACAGCGTGAAATTTCCAAATTTTTCGAAAAGATAAACAAAAGCTATCAAAACAAAAAAATTGATAACCAATAAGATTCATTCTCATTTGCGTTATATCAAACCAATTAACGTCCTAACTTGGAAATCGCCAAAAATTTCGGTTTTCCGCTATTGCGAGGCTAATCTTTTATGCTTAATCTTCAGTTGTGACAAAACGCACCTGCAATTTGTTCTCATTTACCCATTATTTTCAATCTCGATTGAACCCATAAAAAAGAGAGACAAAACTATGCCATGTCAATCTGCTCGGAAAATCTGTCGTTTGACAGACCTCCCTCTCAATACCGAAGCGACGGTTGCCAAGCTCAAAATTGACGAACTCGAAATTAATCGCCTTCATCAACTTGGACTTCACTGTGGTAGCACCATCAAAATCATTCATGGTGCGGAAAATGAAAGCATTCTCATCGCCATCAGTGACGCTCGCGTTGCCGTGAACTACGAAATCGCAGCCAATATTTACGTCTTTTAACTCCCCCAATCGGGACTCCATCAGAGGACTTTTTCATGTTACTCAAAGATTTGAAACCAGGCGATCAGGGCCACATCGTTGGCTATGACAAGACCTTACCTGAATATCGTCGTCGCTTATTGAGCTTAGGCGCTACCCCAGGTACCACTTTCAAAGTCGTGCGTGTCGCTCCATTAGGCGATCCCGTCGAAATTTTAGTGCGCGGTAGTCACATCTCCGTGCGTAAAGACGAAGCAACCATTATGGAAGTTTCGCTTGACTAACCCAATCACACCAAGGTAAGACATCCATGAGCAATAAACATATTGTTGCCGTTGTAGGGAATCCTAACTGCGGTAAGACCACGTTGTTCAATGCCTTGACCGGCTCACACCAAGACGTGGGTAACTGGCCAGGGGTAACCGTTGAAAAAAAGACCGGGGACTATAAGTACAAAGACGACGACATCGAACTCGTCGACCTTCCTGGGATTTACTCCATTGTTCCGAACTCCACGAGCGGCGAAGACGAACGTGTGGCTCGTGACTATATTTTGACGAACGAAGCCCAAGCGATTGTTAACATCATTGACGCTTCGAACCTCGAACGTAACCTCTTCTTGACGGCACAGTTAATCGAAATGCGCGTGCCGATGTTAGTCGTCGTCAACATGCTTGACGTCGCCAAGCAGCACAAGATGGAAATTCGTTTGAACGAACTCCAAAAAGCATTAGGCTGCCCGGTCGTCGGTATTGTGGCCACGAAGAGCTCCAACGCCGATGACGTTCGTGAAGCCATTCATGAATTCTTAAAGAACCCAACCGTACCGCCCATGACGATCGAATTCGATCCTCGTATCGACTTGGCCGCTAAGGAAGTGGAAAAGGTCTTAGCCGAAAAAGGCGTGGATCGTCCGCACTGGTACGCTTTACAGCTCTTAGACTGTCTCTTATACACATCTGACGCTGCCGACGATATGCAGTGTGTAGAT
>CAMYAA010000238.1 GCA_947253615.1 uncultured Sutterellaceae bacterium | reverse complement strand
TACACACTGCATATCGTCGGCAGCGTCAGATGTGTATAAGAGACAGCTCTCTTGTACTTGCCCCCTTGGCCCCCTGGCCCCCGAGATGAAGCAAGTCTTTTGTATCCGACACACTCCAAAAGTTCCGTGCCTGACGCCCCTCGTGGACGTAAAGCGATAACGCCTATAACCCACGGTTTGAGTGAAAAACAACTTCAAAGCTTCCTCTTCGTTGAGAGGAAAAAACTATGAGTGAAAAAGAACTTCAAAAAGCCTTAATGGTGTCGTACCCGACGTTATCCAACCTTTTGGCAAGCCTTGAGCATGATCACCCTTGGTCCATCGAAGGATTACCCTCGTTAGAACGTGATCAGATCGCCTTATTACTCGCGATCGAGGCCTTTCGACAAGCCAAAGCCCACCGTAGCGTGGTGATTATCGTCCCGACGGCCCAGTGGATTCCTTTGTTGACAAGCCGACTCCAGAGCATTGCGCCTGACGTGGCGTTTTTAACGCACACCTCGCCGTTTGAGGACTTGTCGACCAAAGAAGGCTTTCTTCATTTCTTTACCGCCGGGACCTTCCATGTCGCTTGGTCACGCCGTAATGACTTTATGCTGAGCATTCATACGATCGTCCATTTCGCGGTGGATAATCCGCTCGTAGATCCCGTGGTCAAAGAACTCATTGAAAAGTGTGACGAAACGCTCAAGCATGCGCACGATCGGGTCTATCACGTGGGGAAACATCGCATTACGGATGCGGAACATACCCTCACCGTCGCGGCCCAATACCCCGAGGTGACGCTCGATGTGGATACCGAGAACCAAGGGATCGTACACTACCCCGATCGCGCCTTCGTGCTCACGCGCTCCGTGAACCAAAGCCTGGCCTGGGCCAAGAAGTATGCGGGTGAAAACACCATGGCCCTCACGGACGTCAACGAATTGACGGGGCTCAAACAAGACTTACCCCAACAAACGAACGCTTTAATCTTTGGTACCCTCGAGATGCTCTGCGCCCTCGGTCGTGATACCTTAGATCGTCTCGTGATTACCCAATTACCTGACTGTGCCGAGTTCGCCCTTGAACTTGTCGCGATGAGTCATCGTCCGGTGACGCTCACTCATTGCTTGGCGAGTCCCTCTAAAGATAATCTCACCTATTTCGAAGCCCTATACGGGGTCTTCGATCTCGGTTTACCCCAAAAAATAACAACAATGACCCCTGAGAACGATTCGCCCCGCCCTCGTGCCCGCAAGAAAGCGGGATCGGTGTTGGCCCCCTCCACGGTAATGGAGGCTAATGTCCTCGCGTTGAGTGAACAACGCTCGTCCAACACGGTTCGTAAAACCCTCGAATCGCCCTCGAGCGTGGATACCAATCTCGCGCCGGAGCTCACGGACAAAAATACCAATGAGCTCACGACGAAAAAAATTATTAAGCGTAATGCCAATCGCGCGCAAAAGGCCTTAGCCCAGAGTGAAAGCACGGTTGAAAAGCCCAAGAAGACACGCACGAAACGCTTAAGCCTTCAGGTTGAAGCAGAAAATACCGAAAACGTGCTTTTGCGAGAAGAACGCGCCATCCTCGAAAAAAATGAAACCCAATTGACGACGAAAAAGCGCACGCGCCGTCGCCATGCGGAAATCACGATTACGCCCGAAGCTCTAAATGGATTGCCCTCTATCGAGCTCACCCAAGAATTTAAAGACTTACTCACGCAAGACGCACAAGCGAGCTTAACCACAAGCCTCGCTCAAGAGCCTTTAGAACCTAAAGCCGACTTGCTCATTACCTCCTCGACGGTTAAACACCCCCCGCTTCACCACGACGGTCTCAATACCGAGGCCCTCGCCTCGCTTATCAATGCCGAGGACGATATCGTCACGGAAGATTTAGTCAAGCCCGCACGAGAACTCACGACGACCTCGTCAGCGGAAACCATCAATCTCGAAGGTATTCCGGAAACCCTGACCCGCGACACGGTGACTCTCGAAGCAAATGCCGATGCGAGCGCTAAACCCAAAACGCGTCGTGGCCGTAAGCCCAAGGCTGAAAAAACCGAGGAACTCGCGGCTGAGCCCAAAAAGCCTCGCGCTAAACGCGCGAAGGCCGTCGCCGCCCCCGTAGAGAGCGAAGCAACGCCCGAAGTCGCTAGTGCTCAAGTTCTCGAACCCACTCACATTCCTGAGGAAGAACCCACCGTCCCTGAGGAAGTCTCCACGACGGTTGACGCGCCCCGTGAAACGGGCAAAGCTCGTCGCACCCTCAGTATTCGTGAAGACTACAGTCTCAACCAAGACGATGAGCTCGATGACGAGGACGATCGCCAGCCCGAAGGGCTCGACCATACGGCAAGCGCGCTCTTAGACCGCTCGCTCTCGATGGGCTCCACGGGGGGCAGTATTCTTGAAGGGCGTCGCACTAAGCCCTATAACAAGAACTTCAAGAAAAATCCCCATAAGAAGGGCAATCGCTTTGATTCGCGCGATCGTAATGATCGCTCCGAACATCATGGTCGTTTTGATCGCACCAATGCACGCGCTGAAGGGAACGATCGCAATGGCTCGCGCGGCAATTCACGCTATAACAACAAGCCGAAATACCGCACGCAAGATAACAATCGTAACAATTATTTTGATAAGCCCCGTTATTCCGAGCCTGATGCCCGCGGTACGGTCTCGAGCTTTATCACCAATGCCTCGACCACCTTATCGTTGCCGCAAACGACGCCGGGTTTAGATTTCATCAAACCCAAGCCCAAGAAGAAGCCTTACGACTACAACAATGGGTCGCGTAAAAATAAAGGCTTTAAGAATAAAAACAATAACGGCGGTGCCCGTAAGCGTCCTTACGGAGGTCCCCGTCCTTACGGCCCGAAAAAAGACGACAACGATTCGTCGTCCTCTGAGGAATAATGCCCTAGCCAAGGGGTCTCGTCATCGAGACCCCTTTTGTTCGTCCCCAAGAGTTTGTTAAGATACCTTCACAACCTCGTTTGACGAGCCTCATTCATTTTTTAGGTTAGGTATGACTCAAAACGCTTTCCCTTTACCCCGCTTTTCTTGGCGTACGCTCGCCATCATCCTCGCGAGTCTGACACTCTCAGCGTGTAGCACGATGACTAACACCACGGGGAGTGGCTCGAGTACGCCCAAATATCAAAAAGAAAGCAATCAAGCCGGACAAGAC
>CAMYAA010000237.1 GCA_947253615.1 uncultured Sutterellaceae bacterium | reverse complement strand
CTACACACTGCATATCGTCGGCAGCGTCAGATGTGTATAAGAGACAGGTGACCACCTCATTAGGTTCATACGGGACATCAACCCCATGCGCTTTCATGACTTCATGGAAAGTAGCCTCAATATTCATGGAGGCGATGTAATACGACAGGGGTACCAACTCATGCGCATGTAGGTCCTTCTTATACTTCATGGTCAACTTGTCGATAGGAATTAAACCTGACGCAATAAGACGCGTTATAAATGTACCTGTCCCTGTGAAGGGGTCAAGAATGTCAACGTCCTCATCTTCGATGGACATGTTGAACTCTTTTTTCAGTACGTCACAGACCGAACGGTTGATGAAGTCAACGACTTCCACAGGCGTGTAAACAATCCCTAGCTTTTCTTGCATTTTTGGGAAAGCGACTTTAAAGAACTTATCGAAGAGTTCCACAATTACGCGTTGACGTTGTTCGCTGGTTTGTAATGTCCCTGAACGCGCTTCCACGGATTTATAGAAGTGCTCCAAGGTCTTATTGACCGTGGCCATCCCTTCTTTATCGAGCTTTTTAACCATGTCGGTCATGGCGCATGCAATCGCATTTTTTTCGGTGAAGGGATAGTCTTTAAACAAGGCGTCCAAAATCGGTTTAATGATGATATGTTGTCCTAACATTTCAACAATTTCATCATTGGACAAGTCCCCGTTTAACGTCGCTTTGAGTTCTTCTGAAAACTCATCAAAGGCTTTATGCATCTCGACATTATCAGGGTTGTCTAAAACCTTTTGAATTTGTTTAATCTGGTTTTTACAAATTTCACCAACGTCTTCAGCCCATTCTTCCCATTCATGTTGATTTCCCACCTTTTTGACAATGCGGGCTTTAATGGCCTCTTCAATAATGGGATCACGTCCAAAGTTTAAAACCCCTGACTTTTCGTCTGTATTTTTTTTACGTTTATTAGGGGTTCGAACTTTGGCATTGGCAGAACCTTCTGGAGAGCCTGACGAGCGCTTCGAGGATGGGCGTCCCAAACAAATAACTTCGATCTTTTCTGGATTGAGTGTCCCATTAGTCCCGTCAACCACGCCACCAAAGTCTGTATCAATGGACTTCAAGGCATTAAGTGTTTGCCACACGACATCGAAATCTTTGTTATTGTCAAGGAACAGTTTGGCGTCAAGATTACTGGTCGTGACAATCGGGATAATGACATACCCTCGTTGTTTATTCGGGGCAGTGCGCATAACGCGCCCCACCGTTTGAACAACGTCAACTTGTGACTTACGAGGCGATAAGAAAATGACGGCGTCCAAAGAGGGAACGTCTACCCCTTCGGACAAACAGCGCACATTGAAAAGAACTTTACAAGTCTTCTTTGTAGGATCTTCTTTTAACCAATTTAATAACCCATCCTTTTCAGTGGCACACATCGAGCCATCAATATGTTTGGTCTCTATTTTCAGCGTAGGGAGGGATTTCAAATAGGCCTGGTCTTCGGGGGCACTTGAGTCAGCATGCTCTTTGATAACATGCGCCTTATATTCATCAATCACTTGATTAAAGTGTTCTGTAAAGGCTTTAGACGCAACTCGATCATGCGTTTCATTGGGAGCAATCACCTGAGCAAATCCAACGGCGCGTTTCATGGGGAATAAATCCTTACCCATAGAGCCTTCACACTCTAGACCACTTTTAGCTAAAGCTTTCCAAGCCCCAATAATTTTAGAGGCATGTTCAACTGGGAACCGAAAGTGTTCTGTAAAGGCTTTAGACGCAACTCGATCATGCGTTTCATTGGGAGCAATCACCTGAGCAAATCCAACGGCGCGTTTCATGGGGAATAAATCCTTACCCATAGAGCCTTCACACTCTAGACCACTTTTAGCTAAAGCTTTCCAAGCCCCAATAATTTTAGAGGCATGTTCAACTGGGAACCCTCCTTCACTAGCTACGCGAGTGGAATAAGCTTCACCCAATAGAGCTGGATCAACCCCTAAAACAATGACCTTGTAATCAACGAGCTTGTTTAAATAAACCGCTTGGGTAAAGTTAATCGTGTAAAAGGTTTTTCCAAAGATAGTTTCATCATCCATCGAGTACAAAACAATGTCTTGATTGTTCTTACTGTCTTGATCAAAAATCTTGGGAGTAGCGGTCATGTAAAGGCGTTTCTTACCATGAATACGATCATTGTCATGCACTAAGGTATAGGCGCTTTGTTTTTCATCCACATGCTTACCTGACGCCGTACGATGAGCCTCATCACAAATAATTAAGTCAAAGTCAGGCATCCCTAATTTTTGAGCTTGAGCAATAACTTCGCTAGATTGATACGTTGAGAAAACGACAATCATGTCGCTTAAGTGAGATTGAGCTTTTTGGACCTGAAGGAGTAGTTGATGAGCGTTTGTGGTCGCTGGGTAAGCGAGTTCATTTTGACGGGTTAAACTTTCAACCTCTTCAAGGTTGCCTTTACCCGTGGCTTTATCCGAACAAACTGCAAAAGCAGTGATGGACCGATGAGATTGTTTTGTCCAGCTCGTGAGTGTTTGAGATAAAAGTGATAAGGAAGGAACTAATAATAGAATAAGACTATTATGGGGGGGGTAATTCTTTCGGCAATCTTAAGACTGGTGAAGGTTTTACCCGTTCCACAAGCCATAATTAACTTTCCGCGATCAGCGGTTTTAAACCCTCGTTCAACGGCATCAATGGCGTCTTTTTGAAAGGGTAATGGACTGAACTTTTTCTGTTGGGTAACGTGACCTTTTAAATATTCACTCCAGTCAATAGAAGATTGAATCAGATCCCCACGCTTAATCACTTGAATGCTTGGCTTAATACACTCAAGTTCGCTCTCTACATTTTCACTCCAAGCTTTTTCGCTCGTTGTCACAATGAGTCGAGCATTGAATAAGTCTAAATTGCTAGAGGCACTGATAAATGAATCAATTTCACTCTTAGTAATGGTATTGTTGGGCGAATAAAACTTGCATTGAATGGCTGTGTAAAAGTCATCATGAGCATTTTTAGCAACAAGATCAATACCAATGTCTCGGTTATTTTTAGGGGCGCGTGGATCTTGACGTGTCTGCAAAATGTCAACAAACTCTTTGTAGGTATAAACTTCAGAGAAACTATTCTTGCTGTCTCTTATACACATCTCCGAGCCCACGAGACCGTACTAGATCTC
>CAMYAA010000236.1 GCA_947253615.1 uncultured Sutterellaceae bacterium | reverse complement strand
GTCCAAGATTACTATCGTACGGAAGCCGGCGAAGTGATGGAAAAAGTCACGGCCACTCTCCCGCCCGAATTGCAAAATGCGCACATGATTTATCGTGTGGGTCATCCAGCGGAAGTCATTGCTGAAGAAGCAGAAAAGCTCGACGTTGACCTGATTATCATGGGTAGCCATGGTCATCGTGCCTTAGGCGCTTTACTCTTCGGGTCCGTCAGTAACGAAGTCTTGGCCAATGTGAAGCGTCCGACGTTGATCGTTCGTGATCAAATTCCTGCCGATTTAGACGGTTTGAAGATTGGCGTGGCCGTGGACGGCTCGCCCTATTCCGAACGTGCGATTCAGTACTTGATCGACCAGCGTGAACTCTTTGGCCCGAAGGCCACGTTGACGTTAATTCATGCGTCGACGGACTTTTCAAGCATTGTGATGCCGAGCATGGCGGGCGTCCCGATTCGTACGATGAATCGTCGTGAAGTCTCTGAACTCCAAAGTGAAAGCTTTGAAATGGCCCTCAAGCCCTTAAAGCCCATGTTGGATAAAGAAGGGATCGTGTATTCCGTGGCTCATGTCCAGGGTAACCCGGGTGACGCCATTGCGAAGTATGCACGTGAACACAAGCTTGACTTAATCGTCATGGGCTCGCACGGTTATAACAGCATTGATGCCGTCCTCTTAGGTTCGGTGGCGATGCGTATTGCCGCCATCAGTAAAGAACCCTTATTGATTATTCGTTAAGCCGTTATTTTTAATTGAAGCCGTTATTGCTCCCGCCATAACGGCTTTTTTCGACCCTGAAACCCCTATGAAAATCACTGCTCTATTACTGAGCCTGATGGCGCTTAGCGCTGCGGCTCACGCCTACACCCTTGAACCTGGAGAAACTTTAGGTGAGTCTCGCGGCTACAAAAACCCGATCGTACTCGCCGCGCGCTGGGACGACGGTCTTTTAAAATCGGTGCGATTACTCAAGCATCACGAAACCAAAGGCATTGGTGAGCGAGCTTTGCGCTATTTGCCCAAACTCGCCGTCCAACACCCGGAGGATTTCGAGCATCTCGATGCCATTAGCGGTGCGTCGTACACCACCCGTGGCTTTGTTCGAGCGCTCAAAATGTCTCGTGAAGCTTCCCTTAAGCACTAAGCCCGAACGCTTAAGCTCATTTCGCTTCAAAGAGTCGCGTACTTAATCCACTCGATCGCACCGTCGGCTGTTCCACCGACCGTAAAATCACGTCCTCTCGACCAAATAGTGCGACTTCCTTCTTAGTACGCGTCACCCCGGTATAGAGCAATTCGCGCGTCGCCAATGACGAGTCTGCCTTATACGGCATAAAGATTCCCACATGCTCGAATTCCGAGCCCTGCGACTGGTGAATCGTAATGGCAAAGGCCGTTTCGTAACGCGGCAAAATCGTCGGCGCATAAAAGACCGAGTCACTGCCCGTCATCGCCTGCTTATCTTTTTCAAAGACCACATAAAAGCCCTCGGGCATGCCCTCCAACAAGCACGCTGGGCAGTAAAGCATCACCCCCACGTCACCGTTAAAGACATTTAACGCTTCATCATTGTGGCGAATGATAATCACGCGCCCCAAATAACCCCCGTCCTTATTGTCAAGCAGGTCGTTATCCGCCTTTGCCTCTTGGAGCGTTTGTTGCACGAGCTCCGTCATAAAGGTATTAATCGCTTTGACCGATTGAATCCCCTGACGTTGCGCGGCTAATGCGCGGAAGTGAGAGAGGGCCTCAAGAATCTTGTCGATTTGGGCTTGAAATTGGGCCCTCGTCGCGTGGTCTTTCTCTTTGAGTAATTTGACATAGTCTACAAGCGCTGTGCGGTATTGCTCGGTGGTCGCCTCTAACCAGCGTTGAGCGCTCTTACTCAAGCCCACACGGGGATCAGGCTCATCAGCATAGCTATGAAAGACATACTTATCCGAGTCTTCGCTCCCTAAGAGTAAGGGCTTGACGACCTCCACGTTCCCGGCATTAATGCCTCGTGAGAGCGTATCGATAATCGAGCCCGTCTTAAAGCGACGCGAGTGCGTTAGAACCGTAACGACATCGGCCAAGGCTCCCTTTTCATTCGATAAGTCCGCAAAGACGGAGCCTGGTCCCACCGCGGCCAATTGATTTTTGTCCCCGAGCATAATCACCCGAGTACGCGCTGGATTAATCACGTCAAAAAGACGATTGGCCAACGAGGCGTCCACCATACTGGCTTCGTCCACGATCAATAAGTCAAGTTCAAGCGGATGCTCACGACTCGGACGATAGCCCTCTTGACTAGGAGTCACTAACCACTTGTGAATCGTACGGGCTTCGTAACCGACCTTCGCTGACTTCGCGGCCTCAATAAAGGGGATCGTCAACGTAAAGTGCTCAGGCGTACGCGCGAGGTTGCCATCAATGGACTCCGTCATACGAGCGGTTGCTTTCCCCGTAGGGGCTGCCAAGCCAATGCGAAATGCCTCAGGACTCACGGCCTTTTGATCGGCATTTTGCTGAGCCTTTAACCCTAAGAGCGACTCGATCAAATACACCACCGTGGTCGTTTTCCCCGTCCCTGGACCCCCACTAATGACCGAAAATTGCGAATTCAACGCTTTTTCAATCCCTTTAATTTGCTGGGCTTCCAAGTCTTTAATTTCAGGGGCAGGAATCGCTTCCCCCGTCTGCTGTTTCGTCGCCAAGGCGACAATTTTGCGGGCCAGGGTGACCTCTTCACTAAAGCGACGTAAGGTATAAAGACGTTCTTCACCCCAGCTCGGGGCCATACGGTCCCAACATAAAATCGCTTCACTGCGCTCTGGGTCAAACGAGCGCGGATCCTCCAGCGTGGCAGGCACGGCAATGAGTCCCATCGCCACACACTCGTCCAAGAAGGGTTTCGTTTCATCACGATTCCAGTGAATCTCGAGCTTCTTAGGGGGCGATTTCGCCTCTGGCGAATCCGCATTCAGATCTTCCACTTCACTCACGCTACGGTTGTCCGCGATGCGTTGAGCGCATTCCCACTCATGAAGCGAGATACAAACACTGCCCAATCGATCCGCCGAACCCAATAGGCCCATTAATCGGGCAAGGCCCGCCTGCGTCTTTTCAGAGAGCGGTTCGCCTTTGAGTCGCGTGGCAAGACCTGTCTCTTATACACATCTGACGCTGCCGACGATATGCAGTG
>CAMYAA010000235.1 GCA_947253615.1 uncultured Sutterellaceae bacterium | reverse complement strand
GGTCTCGTGGGCTCGGAGATGTGTATAAGAGACAGACCTAAGTCAAAGAGTATGTCGAGTGTTTAAATAAACAAGAGAGAACGATTTTGTTTCCCAATTTGACCAAGATTGCCACTGCGGTGGCTGCCACGTTTTTGCTGAGCAATAGTGCTGGTGCCTTTGTCATTCATGACATTAAAGTTGAAGGTATTCAACGTACGGAGCCCGGGACCGTTTTTTCGCATTTGCCGTTTACCACGGGTGATGAATACACCCCTCAGATGGCAACGCGTGCCATTCATGCTTTATATCGTTCAGACTTATTCAAAGATGTTTCGATTATCAAGCAGGGTGACGATGTCATTGTGAAGGTTGTCGAACGTCCTGCCGTCGCTTCGATTGAAACGCACGGGATCAAGGCTTTTGATAAGACCGCTATCGAAAAGAGTCTTCGTCAAGTCGGCTTGGCCGAAGGTCGAATTTTTGACCAGGCCACGTTAGATCGTGCTGACCAAGAATTGCGTCGTCAATACTTGGCCAAGGGTTACTATGGCGTTCAAGTCAAGACCACGATTAGTCCGTTGGAACGCAATCGTGTTCGTGTGAATATCAATGTGGACGAAGGTCGTCCAGCCAAGATTGAAAGCGTTCGCTTTGTTGGCAATCACGTCTTTAGCTCTGGAGATTTAGAGGATGAAATGCAATTACATCCGAGCAATTTCTGGAGTTGGTACACCAAGAGTGACTTATACAGTCGTGAAAAGTTAGCGGCTGACTTAGAAACCTTGCGTTCGTACTATTTGAATCGTGGTTACTTAGATTTCCGTGTGGACTCGGTTCAAGTTCAGATTTCGCCCGACCGTGATGCGGTGTATTTGACGATTAACCTCTTTGAAGGGGAAAAGTACAAAGTCTCGGGTACGAAGTTAAATGGTGACATGCTCGGCTTGGAAGAAGATTTCAAGAAGATGGATGACATCAAGGTCGGTGACACGTTTAACGCCTCCGCCGTGGATGCGGTGAGTAAGCGTATTACGGCGAAGTTATCCACGTTGGGTTATGCCTTCTCGAGCGCCAATCCTCAGCCGATCGTGAACAAAGAAGCGCACACGGTTGAAATCGTTTATACGGTTGACCCGGGTCGTCGTGTTTATGTTCGTCACGTGAATGTGACGGGTAACAACCGTACGCGTGACGATGTGATTCGTCGTGAAGTCACGCAGTACGAAGAAAGCTGGTTTGACTCGGACAAGGTCGCTGCCTCCCGTGACCGTATTGACCGTTTAGGGTTCTTTGAAACCGTTCAGATGGATCCGGTACCGGTTGAAGGTACGCGTGACATGGTTGACTTAGACGTCAAGGTCAAGGAACGTCCGACGGGCCAGATTTCGTTAGGGGCAGGGTACTCCTCCTCGGACAAGATCGTTTTAACGGCTGGTTTCTCGCAAAACAACATCATGGGTACGGGTAATGCGTTGAGTGTGAACTTGAACACCTCGAAGTCGCAACGTACGTATGCTGTGAGCGTTTCTGAACCGTACATCACCACGACCGGCATTAGCCGCGATTGGGACGCTGCGATTCAGAAGGTGAACTTGGATAAGACCGACAACAACACTGACGTTGAGTACGAAAAGCGTACGGCGGGTGTGAGCTTTGGTATTCCGTTTACGGCTTTAGACCGCGTGTACTTGGGTGGCCGTGTTGAACAGACGCGTATCCTTAAGACGGGTAAGGTTGATCAGAATGGGGTCAACGAGTATAAGACTTATGTTGATAAGTTCGGTAAGAAGCCATTGAACTTCTTGGCCACCGTGGGTTGGGGTCGCGATAGTCGTGACAACGTCTTAGCGCCGACGCGTGGGATCTTACAACGCTTGAATGGTGAAATCTCCGTTCCTGGCTCCAAGATTCATTACTACAAGTTGACCTATCAGTATCAGCACTACATCCCGTTAACGAAGAAGCTCACCTTGAGCTTCGGCGGTGAAGCTGGTTACGGTGGTGTATACGGTAACACGAAGATGTTCCCGTTCTTTAAGAACTATTTCGTTGGGGGCATTGGCTCCGTGCGTGGCTTCCAAAGCGGTAAGTTAGGGCCACGTTATCCGACTAACTGTCAGAGTAACTGCTCGTACTTTGGTTCGGATCGTGAATTGTTCGGCAACATCGAACTCTTGACGCCGTTACCTGGTGGCGACCGTACCCTCCGACTCTTTGGCTTCTTGGACGTCGGCAATGGTTGGGGTTACCAATACGATACAACCAAGGCTGATTGGGTACAAGAAAAAGTTCGCTTGAAGGATGTTCGTGCTTCGACGGGTATCGGTATTGCGTGGCTCTCGCCCTTAGGGCCGTTGAAGTTCTCGTACGCCTTCCCGATTCGTAAGAAAGCAGGCGATGAGCTCGAACGCTTCCAATTCCAGATTGGGACGTCGTTCTAAAAGAAGGTTTGTTATCAAACGTTCAAAGGGTTGTGGGATTCCCCCCGCAACCCTTTAATTTATTACAATGGATGAATGACCTGTCTTCGCTAAAGAAAAAGAGGAGTAAGACGTGAAAAAGATCCTGACAAGTTTATGTGTGATGGGCGCTTTAGGAGCGGCCGCCGTGACGGCAACAGCTCAAGATTTGAAGATTGCGACGTTTAATCTTCAACGCGTCCTCTCGGAATCGAAGGCCGCTGATCTGGCCTCGGACCGCTTGACCCAAGAAGGTCAACGCCGTCAAAACGAAGTCGACGCTTTGACCAAGCGCTTTAAACAACGCTATGAACAGTTCCAGAGCAATTCCGCCACCATGACGGAAAGTGAACGTCTCGAACAACAACGCCAGTTGGCTGAGTTGGAACGCGATGTCTCGCGTCGCAAAATGGAAATGAACGACGAAATGAATCAACGTCGTAACGAAGAAGTCGCTCTTTTACAAGAACAGGCCTCCCGCATCTTAAATAAGATCGCGAAGGACGGTAAGTACGACTTGATCGTGACGGACTACTTCTACGCTAGCCCCCGTATCGATATCACGGACGAAGTCATTAAAGAAATCGATAAGACGGTCAAAAAGAAGTAATCCTTCGTTGAGATTTTTCTCGAATAAGGCACGCTGTGACACAACGCAGGGTGCCTTTTCTTTGGGCGCTCCCCGGGCTCTGAGCACACTCTCACTCAGTAGTGTAGAATTCAGATCATCGTTTAGAACTTTATTCACG
>CAMYAA010000234.1 GCA_947253615.1 uncultured Sutterellaceae bacterium | reverse complement strand
TCCCTACTCCACGCTCTCGGGGACGCGTCCTGAAATTCGTTCCTCGACGCACTACTTCTTCAAGTTGAGCGACCCGCAGTGTGTGGAATTCCTTCGTGCGTGGACCACGGGTAACGGTAAAGATGGCCGTCCCACCGTACAGGCCGAAGTCTTAGCCAAAGACGCAGAATGGTTAGGTAAGGATGGGAATTTGGCCGACTGGGACATCTCTCGCGATGAACCCTACTTCGGGATTGCCATTCCGGACGCCCCGGGCAAATACTTCTACGTTTGGTTGGACGCGCCGGTGGGCTACTTAGCCTCGTTAAAGGCCTATTGCCAAAAAGCCGGTCTCAACTTTGAAGAGATTTTAAGTAATCCTTCCACCGAGCAAATTCACTTTATCGGTAAGGACATCATTTACTTCCATACGCTCTTCTGGCCGGCCATGCTTCACTTCGCCGGTAAGCCCTTTATCGTCCCTGACCACATCAATGCCCACGGCTTTATGACGGTCAATGGCGAAAAGATGAGTAAGAGTCGCGGCACGGGCATTAGCCCCTTGGAATACCTCGAACTCGGCATGAACGCTGAATGGTTGCGCTACTACTTGGCCGCCAAGATGAATTCTCGCGTCGAAGACGTGGACTTCACGAAGTCCGACTTCGCTCAGCGCGTCAATTCCGACTTGATCGGTAAATATGTCAACATTGCTAGTCGCGCCGCGGGCTTCTTAGTGAAGCGCTTTGAGGGCAAAGTGCTCGATAGCGCGATGCACAACGACTTGTTAGAAGGCATTCGTGCACAATCGGGCACGATTCAAGAGCTCTACGAAAGCCGAGAATACGCTCGCGCCATGCGTGCCATCATGGAATTGGCCGACCAAATCAATGAATACGTGGACGCCAAGAAACCTTGGGAATTAGCCAAGGTCGATTCGGACGAAGCCCGTCTTCAATTGCACGAAGTCATTTCGGTCGCCTTAGAAGGGTTCCGCCTCTTAACGCTCTACTTAAAGCCAGTGCTTCCTGCCACGGCCGAACGTGTGGAATCGTTCTTACGCATTGCCCCGATGACCTGGGCCGATGTGAACGTTCCGTTATCGAGCGCTACCCCGATCGATGCCTTTAAGCACTTGATGCAACGCGTCGATATGGAAAAGCAACTCGATCGCTTAGTGAGCGAAAAGGCCCCTGAACCCGTTCAAAAGGAAGTCGTTCCGGGTCACGAACCGATCGCGCCCGAATGCACCATTGACGACTTTTCCAAGATTGACCTTCGCGTCGCGAAAGTGGTCAACTGCGAACACGTCGAAGGTGCTGAAAAGTTATTAAAGTTAACGCTTGATGTGGGCGAAGGCCGTACCCGTACTGTCTTCTCTGGCATTAAGAGTGCTTATAAACCCGAGGACCTTATTGGTCGCCATACGGTCATCATCGCGAACTTGGCCCCGCGCAAAATGCGCTTTGGCCTCTCCGAAGGGATGATTTTATGTGCGTCGGATAAGTCGGATGCCTCCTTGGGCTTGTTCTTAATTGATCCGCCCTTAGGAGCCGTCCCGGGGATGCGTATTCGTTAATTCGAGCGCTTTCCTCTGCTCACCTCGCTAGAAAAAGGACTTTTTCACGAAGTCCTTTTTTCTATTGCTCGTACAATAGACACGCAAAAAGAGCCCTCTCGTTCATAACAAGTAGGTCCCTCAAAACCTCCCCTTGAGACTCTTTTTATTTTTTTTTCAATGCTTTGTTTGATGCCGCCGCTTCGTCCGTTTTCACCCTTTGCCCTAAGGACAAAGTCTCTGAGAAGGACCTCGACGACACCTGAGTTTATTTTTTTGCTCATTGCCCCCCCCTTTGTCATGAGTTTTTTATCTTCGACTCGACGCTTAATTTCGCGTCTCCCGATTGCGCCCTTTCATCCCGTCTTAATCGACACATTGCGCACGTATAACACCCACCGCTTCTCCCGTGACCTCGCGGCCGGGATTACCGTCGGGATGGTAGCCCTCCCCCTGGCCATGGCCTTTGCTATTGCCTCGGGCGCAACGCCTGAAGCGGGTTTATATACCGCCATCATCGCCGGTTTCCTCATTTCCCTTTTTGGCGGGTGCCGCGTTCAAATTGGTGGACCCGCTGGCGCCTTTGTGGTCATTATCTTTGGCATCATCGCCAAATACGGCTTTGCGAACTTATTGATCGCCACCTTGGGCTCAGGGGTTATCCTCTTTTTAATGGGGCTCTTTAAAATCGGGCAGTTTATTAAGTTCATTCCTGTGAGCATCGTCATTGGGTTTACCAATGGGATCGCCGTGATGATTGGACTCCAGCAGGTCAAAGACTTCCTCGGCCTTAAAATCGAAAAAATGCCCGCGGACTTCTTTAGCCAAATCAATACGCTCGCGCACCATATCCAAACGATCAATCCTTATGCCATTGGGATTGCCATTGCCTCGGTACTCCTCATTAAATTCTGGCCAAAAGGCTACGTCATGGACGGCCCTCAATGGAAGCGCGTCATGGCGAAATTCCCCGGTACCGTACTCGTTTTAATCTTGAGTACGATCGCCGTGTCACTCCTTAATTTGCCCGTGGAAACGATCGGTTCGAAATTCGGTGGCATTCCCCAGAGCTTGCCGAGCTTTTCCTTCCCGGACTTTGATTGGACCACCGCCAAGCAATTAATCGGTCCGATGCTTACCTTAGCGGTCTTAGGCTCGATCGAAAGTTTGCTCTGCGCTCGCGTTGCTGACACCATGACGGACGATCGTCATAACCCCAATCAAGAACTCATGGCGCAAGGCATTGCTAACGTCGTCAGTCCGTTCTTCGGCGGGTTACCCGCGACGGGAACCATCGCGCGTACCGTCACCAACATCAAGTCGGGCGCATTCTCGCCCGTGGCAGGGATGGCTCACGCCTTAACGCTCTTACTGGTGATTTTGGTCGCCGCCCCCTTAGCGGCCGACCTGCCCTTGTGCGCACTCGCCGCCATCTTGATGTTCGTCGCCTGGAACATGGGGAACTGGAAAGAATTCTTGCGCTTGTCCCACATGGACTGGCACTACCGTATTACCTTCTTGGCAACGTTCCTGCTCACGGTCATCTTTGACTTGACCGTCGCCGTCCAAGTCGGTCTCGTGTGCGCATGCGTGTTCTTCTTATTGCGCATGAGTAAACTCACCCGTATCGACCCGGTGAGCTTACCCTTTGATA
>CAMYAA010000233.1 GCA_947253615.1 uncultured Sutterellaceae bacterium | reverse complement strand
GGCCCCGGTACTCATCCAGCCGTAGCTGCGGCCCCAGACAGCACCAGGACCATAGGTGTCGTACACACGGTCCATTTCTTTGGCGACGAGCGTTAAGGCTTCGTCCCAGCTCACACGAACCCAGCGGTCTTCACCACGTTTATCACGACTCTTAATCCCGTGCTTTAAGTAGCTTTCACGAACCATCGGATAGCGAATACGGGTCGGGGCATAGATCCCATTGGCTAAGCCATTCAAATTTAAACTCGGGGCATAGTCATATTCAAACGGATCTAAACTCGTGACTTTACCGCCCTGAACGTGGGCTTTCACAATCCCCCAGCGGCTAGCGTTATAGACGTTGCCTTCGTTTAACGTGGATTTACCGAGTTCAAACGTGCCCGTGAGGCCGAGTTCATTTTTCGGCATGGTTTTGGGCTGAAAGAGGGCCGCTTCTTTAACGGAAGCGGGGGCTTCTGCCGCACGTTTAGCTTCTTCAACGGGGATGGATAAATGAGCCTTAGCGGTCGGGACTACGCTGGCGACACCGGCGGCCGCGGAAGCGGCAAACAACTGACGACGAGAAAGTTTAGACATAGTTTTCCTTGGTTAAATTGAAATTGTTTGGGGAAACGACTGATCAACAGGTCTTTTCACTATAGGTAAGAACCTCAACTTTTAGGGGGGTCCAGATAGTTAATTGGACGTATTCCTTTGAGCTAAAACAACTGAAAAACGCTTTTTGTGGGTCGCTATTTACCAAAAAGAATAGCGGATTTAATAAGTTTCAAGGAAAAACCATATTTTTATTAACCCCTTAGGTTCTAGGGGAATAGCGAAATGCGGATTCTTACGGATATAAGCGAAGTTTGATTATTAATGGAATTAGTAGATAATCAATGCCGCTCGTATTTACGCTTAGAGACGTTTTTTGAGAGTATTGAAACACCCTATGCATTAAGCGTTAACGAGGATTTCGTCCTTCAGCGTACCGAGTATGGAGAAGCACTGGAGTGACTTAGGGGCTTGTGGTCCTTACGCAACGAAGAAATCCCATAGCCGCTAGAAATCACCCCTGGATTGAAATGGAGGGTTTCGATTAGGGGCTTTGGCTGGCATCGAAGGGTTTAACAAACGTATTCGTAGCTAACGATTCCCAGAACGCCAAGCATCGTAGGAGAATAAGGGTCGGGGTCTTATGCGATTGGGAAGAGGCGAGTCCACGAGGTGAGTAGGGTGTCCGTGCCAAGAAGGTACCTAGGGTTTTGAGAACGAGGCATTACTCTAAAACATTAAGAATAAAAGCCAGCCTCTAAGTTCGAGGCCAAGCCCGATCCCAAGCCCAATCCCATTCTCATTCTCAACTCCAATGCCAATCCAATTCAATCCAATTCAATCCAATCCAATCCCCAAGCGCCAGGCCTGACGTCTCGATAAGCCTATGAGGCGGGGTTTTGACTCGGAGCGCCATTAAGGGAGCGCACCAGGTCTTTTATCTGTCCCCCATTCACCCTAATTGGGCCATGAGGTAACTATAGTCCGAGCACTCACACTCACCATCTTGCCCTTAGGCCCGTGAATTCGGGTAGACGAAGGCTTCCTAAGCGCTGGCGTATTGGCGCTCTCAGGCAAGAGGGAGGCATTATCGGCCGGACAAAAAAGGCAGAGTGCGACGACGCCTCTGCCCATTCGATGGTTTTAGGTTGAGCGAAAACCGCTAACCGCCTTAAAAAGTTAGGCGATCCACCAGTCGAGATTCGAAATTCGCATGCTCTTTGAGATCGACCGCAAACGCAAATTCCACGTGTTGAAGTTCAGGCTGAATGCCCCAGTCACGGAAAAACGAGACCATGGATCGAATTAACGGCGTAAATGAGTCTTTATCAGAGAGCGGTCCATGACACGTCATAAAGCCCACTTGATACAACGACGTTTGACTCGAGCCAATGCACACTTCTAAAAGGATCGTAATATCATGTTCGGCTTCTAAGGGCGCACCACAGCCAAAACGAAAAACAATGGCTTGGTCATTGTGCATGAAATGCGCTGTCAAAATGGCCGGTCCATCAGTGAGTTTGACATCGTCATGGCAAACCACGGGATGTGAGGAGAGCGTAATTTTATTAGGTTTCATCAGGTTGCTCGCGAAATCATCGTCCCAGAAGTCTTCTATTCTAGAATAAACCAGGGTACTAGGCGAGTGCAGAGCTTAAGCGCTATGTGACTCGTGTGGTGCCGAATTCTAACAGAAAACATTCTCCGCCTTCGATTCTTCGTTTTTTCCTTATCTCTCAGAGCGCTGTCAAACCCTATATCCGCCCAAGGCATCATTGAAGGAACATCCCCTCTCAGGGGGAGCACTTGATTTTCCTTTCATCGCTTTAATAGGCGTAGCTCTCCTCTTTATGTACGGACATTATCGAAAAATTCGTGTAAAATGTGCCCCAATATGAATTAACCCTTTTAACCCCTGTGCGCTTGGGTGAGACCGTCAATACGGCGCTTAATGCCAGTGATGAAAGAGCCAAGGCTCTTAAGTCAAGCACCCACCGCAGGTGAGGAAGGCTACCAAAGGGATACCTCGACACTCGAGCTCAGGCTTAAGCGCCAGCAGCGTTTTCCGCGGGGCTCGTCCGCTCTTTGGGCCTTGCCGAATAAGGAAAAAACCAATGTTAACAAAACGTTCGCTCTTAAAAGCGATGACCCTGGCCTCTGGCCTGAGTTTAATGGGCTTGAAACCCGCTCAAGCCGCTGATGTCATTCATGTTGTGGTGCCGTTCCCACCGGGCGGTGGTGGCGACACGCTTGCGCGTTCGGTCACGGACAAAATTGCTGAAATTTTAGGGGACACGCTCGTCGTCAATAATCGACCCGGGGCCGGCGGTATGCTCGGTACGGGTATTGTTGCGCGTGCAACGCCCGACGGTAAAACGGTCGGCTATGTCACGAACGGCATTATGTGCGTGAATGAATACCTCTATCCCATGACTTTTGATGCCCAAAAGGATTTAACGCCCGTGGGTCAACTCTCCCAAATCGGTTTAATCGTAGCGATTAATCCCAAGGCGTTACCGGGCGTGAAGAGTGTGCCTGATTTAATTGCGTACGCGAAGGCGCATCCGGGTCAGGTGGACTTTGCAAGCGCGGGCATTGGGACGACGTCGCATTTGGCGGGCTTACTCTTAGAAAAAGTCGCGGGTGTAAAGTTGCATCACATTCCGCACAAGGGTGGGGCCGCAGCCATTATGAATG
>CAMYAA010000232.1 GCA_947253615.1 uncultured Sutterellaceae bacterium | reverse complement strand
TACGAGATCTAGTACGGTCTCGTGGGCTCGGAGATGTGTATAAGAGACAGTAGCTCAACGGAGAGCGTTTGGTGTTCTTTTTATCGAACTCTTCGATCTTCTGTTCAATTAACTTTAATAATGCTTTGGCACAATGGGCCTTAGCAATGACATTCGTTTTTGATGTCACGAAGTTTTCAGGCACGACATCGCTTTGAATAATCAAAGGCATACTCGATCGAGCGATGAAGTCCTCGCATAAGGCTAGGACCGGAGGGCTAGATAAGTCTGCCGTGATGACGGCTAAGTCAAATTCTTCTTGACTGAGCTTGCGAAAGGCGTCCGACAAAGAGTAGGAAGCCTGCGGAGCAAACCCAGAGAGATGTAAGAAGTCCACCATGAAGGTGGTGTACTCAGGGTTGTCATCAGCAATCAGAACGGGGGGTGCGTGCTTAAACATGGAAAACTCATGCTTTGTGTGATTTAAAACAATTTAGCTAATCATCTTAACAAATAATGCGAGTTTCGGATGAGCATTGTCAATGGATAAGGGTTGCCTTTAGGAAAAATTTATGGTGAATAAAAAGCTCAAAAGGCTTTCGACACGTTCGTTATTGTTTACTGGCTTAGTTAGTCTGCTTTCGGGTTGCGTCAGTGTTGATCCTCAGCATTTGGACTGGTCGAAAGAAAGTGTGCCGGCCCAATGGAGTTCGCCCGTCGCGCTTGAGGACGTTTCGAAGGTGTACTTAAACCGACAGTCGTTTTGGTCGAGTTGGAATGATCCTGAGCTCGCTCGACTCATGGCTCTCGCTCTTGAGCGTAATACAGATTTAGCTCAAGCCATTGCGAGCATTAAAGAGTCAGCGGCTCTTCTTGATCAAAAGGAAGGGGCTTGGTTACCCACGGGTGACCTTGTGGGTGAGACTAAACGTAGTTTTGCCGCCGATACGCACGTCGATCAGGTTCGTGCGCAAGGCGCTTTGAAATGGTCTTTCAATTTAGCGGGCGCGCAATACTTTGCCCAACAGGCGGCGAAGCTCAATGTGATGTCGAGTCAAGCGGCCTATAAGAGTGTGAAAGAACGCGTGTTGGCGCAAGTGGCCGATACCTATGTCCGTTATCGTTTAGCGCAGGCGCGTTTGACGCTTTTGTCTGCCATGATTGCGAATCAAAAGGCCTCTAATGCGTTAGTTCGCGCACGTGTGGATGCAGGATTAGATACCGAATCAGAACGACTCTTGAGTGAAAGCCAGTTGGCTGAATTAGTGGCTCGACGTCCGGCCTTAGAGCTCGAAAAAGAGCGTGCCCAACACGCCCTGGCTCGCTTGACCAAACTGCCTTGGGACCGTTTAGCGCTTGAGGATCACGAAGGATTACCTCACTTGGAAAGCGAGGTGGCTTTATCGTTTCCGTTAGCGGTCTTAGAGCAACGTGCGGATGTGCAAGCGGCGAAGTTAAAGGTTCAAGCGCAGATGAATCGACTCAGTGAGGCCAAAGCGCAGTTTTATCCGAGTTTAACCTTGAGTGGCAGTATTGGCTCGGTTGCCGGGACGTTAAGTGCGCTCGGTACTTCCGGGACGGGGGTTGGTGCTTTAGCTGGCACACTCAATATTCCGATTTTGCACTGGAGTGAATTACAAGCGCAGCATCGTGGTGCGCAAGCCCAACTTGAGGGGAGCTTGGCCCAATATGGCAAGACCTTAGTTGGGGCGCTTGAAGAAGTGGAAAACGCCCTGTCTGCGGTTCGCCTTGGTCGAGAAAAGGTTGCCTTGCAATCGGTGACGGTTGAGCGCTTACAAGCCTCTGAGTCTTTGTCGGAGAAGGAATTTAATGCTGGGCTCACTGAGTATTCCCGCTTTTTGATGGCGCAGCGTAGTCTTCAGAGTGCTCAAGATGCGTATTTACGCTTTCAGGGGGAAGCGTTGTTGAATTTAATTGAGTTATATCGAGCCACAGGAGGCTCTTGGATGCCCTTTGATATGAATAAAACGAATACCACAGGAGAACAATAATGGCTTTGGGCAAAAACAAAAAGGATCAAGCGACGCTCGACGAGTTGTTAGCCAAGCATGAGAAACCCCTTTGGTGGAAGGTTTTGCGTTGGATCATTGTGATCCTCATCATCGCTGGTGCGCTTTGGTTTTTCTTTGGGCAAAAGAAGGAAAAACCGTTGGAATTCATCACGACGGATGTGGTTCGTGAGCCCATTGATGTGTCCGTTACCGCGGATGGTACGTTGAACCCGACTCGTGTCGTTTCCCTGGGTTCAAGCCTTTCGGGGATTGTGGATAAAGTTAACGTGGACGTTAACGATGCGATTCATAAGGGTCAAGTGTTAATTGAACTCGATCCCACGAATTTAAAAGCGAAGGTGTTAAGTGCTGAGTCTTCTTTGGCGATTGCTAAGGCCAAGCAAAAGGAAGCGCAAGCCACGTTTAACGAAGTGGACACGAAGTATCGTCGCTTACTCGAGCTCAAGAAGCTCTCGGGGGGCAAACTCCCCACGGCGATGGAATTGGAAAGCCAGAAGGCTCGTTTAGAAACGGCTCGTGCGGGATTGGCCTTGGCTCAAGCTCAGATCGATAGTGCTAAAGCCTCGGTCACGATTGCGAAGACGGACTTAGATAAAAGCAAAATTCGCTCGCCCATTGATGGGGTGGTGTTAGCGCGTAAGGTTGAACCGGGCTATGCCGTTGCCGCGAGTTTACAGGCTGTGCAGCTCTTGGAATTGGCCACGGACTTAAAGGAGTTGGAGTTAGAGGTGACGGTTGACGAAGCCGATATTGGGGTCGTTAAACCGGGCCAAGTCTCCTCCTTCACGGTGAGCTCGTACCCGAATCGTAAGTTCCCTGCAGAGTTAGTGAAGGTGGCTTATGGGGCAACGCGTTCGGGCAATGTCGTCACGTATACGGCCTATTTACGTGTGAAGAACACGGATAACTTATTGCGTCCAGGGATGACGGCTTCGACCACGATTGCCACGGCGCATGAAGACAATGCATTAGTGGTTCCCAATTCGGCGTTCCGCTTTGAAATGCCTGATCTCGATCAGGGCAAGGGTAAGCCCAAGATTCAAGCCGGTCCTCCGCATCGTAAAGTGATTCAAAAGCATCGTAAGGATGTTGTGGTTCATGGTGAAGCTCAGCGTACGCTTTATGTTCTTCGCGATGGCAAACCCGAGTTAATCACGGTGACGACGGGGTTAAGTAACGGGACTGTCTCTTATACACATCTGACGCTGCCGACGATATGCAGTGTGT
>CAMYAA010000231.1 GCA_947253615.1 uncultured Sutterellaceae bacterium | reverse complement strand
TACGATATCTAGTACGGTCTCGTGGGCTCGGAGATGTGTATAAGAGACAGGCTATCCGTATTTGCGCATTGGCCCAGAGCGCTATCCCCGATTGAGTTATTACCGTGGGGGCGTGGACAAAGTGAGTCGCTACTTTGGGCCCTATCCCAATAGTTCAGCCGTGCGTGAAGCCATTCAGATCATGCAAAAGGTCTTTGGTTTGCGTACCTGTGAAAATTCGGTCTTTAGTCATCGCGATCGTGCGTGTCTTTTGGGGCAGATTGGTCGATGTTCAGCGCCGTGTGTGGGGAAAATCTCGCCCGAGGATTATGCTCAAGACATTGAGCGTGCAACCCAATTTCTTGAAGGGAAAACCGACTCCGTCTTAGCCACTTTTGAAAAAGCCATGTGGGACGCGAGTGAAAAGTGGGCCTTCGAAGAGGCCGCGAAGTGGCGTGATCGCATTGCGGCCTTAACGACCGTGCAGCATCGTCAGACGGTGGAAACGACCGGTGGGGATATTGACGCGGATATTATTGTGGCCGTGACGAGCGGAGGCGCTTTATGTGTGAACTTGGCCATGGTGCGCGGGGGTCGCCATTTGGGCGATCGTGCGCTCTTTCCGAAATTGGCCACGCATGCGGAGCGTTTTGTCCCGAGTCCGACCGATATTCTCGAGGCGTTTTGTCAACAGCACTATACCCAATGGCCTGTGCCCACGTTAGTGATTGCAGACGCATCGAATTTGCCTGAAAAAGAGCGTCGTGAATGGGCGCAATCCTTGAGTGATCAATTAACCGATATTGCAGAGCGCCGAGTGAGTGTCGTGACCGAACCTCGTGAAGTGCGTCGTCAGTGGTTAGAGATGTGTCGCAATGGGGCCAATGTGGCCCTGGCTCGTCATTTGAGCGAGGAAGCTACGCAGAGTTCTCGCTTACGCGAATTGGTCGATATTTTAGGATTGGAACCCGAGGACGGGGACATCAATCGCATTCGTATTGAGTGCTTTGATATTTCGCACACCTCGGGTGAGGCCACTCAAGCCTCTTGCGTTGTGTATACCGAAGGTCAAATGCAAAGTAAGCTCTATCGTCGATTTAACATCACGGATATTGAGCCCGGGGACGATTATGCCGCCATGCGTCAAGTGCTTGAGCGTCGGTATCGCCCGGTCACGCGTGGTGAAGCCACACTTCCTGATATTGTCTTAGTGGACGGGGGTCGCGGTCAGGTTGAAATGGCCCGTCAAGTGTTTGAAGAGCTTGGCTTACCCTTAGATGCCATTGTTGGCGTGGCCAAAGGCGAAGGGCGTAAGGTGGGCTTAGAGACGTTAATCTTCCCGAAGATTGATGGCGTTGCCAAAGAGCCGTTGGTTTTAGGGCATTTGAGTCGCGCGTTGATGCTTATTGCGGAAATTCGTGATGAAGCGCACCGCTTTGCCATTACGGGGATGCGTCAGAAGCGTTCGAAAACCCGCAACGTCTCCCGACTCGAAGATATGGAAGGGATTGGACCCAAACGTCGTTCGAAATTGCTTGGGCACTTTGGGGGCATGCGTCAACTCTCTAACGCTAGTATTGAAGATATTGCGCGTGTCGACGGGATTTCCTTGGCGCTCGCGCAAAAGATCTATGCTTATTTCCATCAAGACGCCACGCTCGAAGGCTAAGACCTCTCGGTATAATGAGCGATACGCTTTGTCGTTGTTTGGCCACTTTTAACCTTTTTTGACTGACTATGCCTAAATTAAAACCCCCTTTTAAAGTTAACGTACCCATGATCTTGACGTGGTGTCGCATTGCGATGATTCCCTTGGTCATTGGGGTGTTTTATTTACCGGGGGACTGGGGTGTGAAGCACTGGATGAACGTGGTGGCCTGCGTTTTATTCTGTGTGGCCTCGATCACGGACGCGCTCGATGGGTTTTTAGCTCGACGCTATCAAGGTTGGGCCACCCGTATGGGGGCCTTTTTGGATCCCGTGGCCGATAAGCTCTTAGTAGCAACGGCCTTAGTAGCGTTAGTCTCGCTCAATCGTTTAAATGCGTTAATCGCGGTTGTGATTATCGGTCGTGAAATTACGGTCTCGGCCTTGCGTGAATGGATGGCCAAAGTGGGTGAATCCGGTCGCGTTAAAGTCAATTGGTTTGGCAAGATTAAGACGATCGCTCAGATGACGGCGATTCCCTGCTTATTGTGGTGGGATCCCCTTCAGGTGAAGACGGCCCTTTTCGAAGGGGCCATCAATGTGCGCTTTATTGGTGAAGTGCTCATCATGATTGCCGCGCTCTTAACGATTTACTCGATGGCCGTGTATATGTACGCCTCGCGTAAGGCCTTTGATGATCCGATCGTGGAAGACGATGCGCTTGAGAGTGCTGAGGACGAGGCTGAAAAACCCGGTGCAAAGGAATCGTAGTCATGGCCAGCGAGATTAATTTTGAGAATTTACCCTCCGTTTTGCAGCGTGTCTTACGTTTATTAGGAACGCCACTCGAGCAAAAAACGCGAGGCGATACGATTTTTCCCTACATCAATGAGTTAGCCCAAGAATTTAAGGCCCTGGGCGCTGAAGATGTGGAGGTCAATCCTTATGGGGTGCTCTTTGCAAGCTTGCCTCAAAAGGGCCCGCGCAACGCGCCGAAATTGGGCTTTTTAGCGAGTTATGGGCGACTCACTCACGAGGTGCCCAATGCCCCCGATTGGAAGCTTTTACGCTATCACGGTGAGAATATTGCGATTGATCCGTTGCAAGATGTGGTGTTATCCAACAAGCGTTTGCCCGAGTTATCCCGATTTTTAGGGGAAGAATTACTCGTCTCCGCCGGGGCGCGTCCGTTGAATTTGACGACGCGTGTTGGTATTGCGATGATGCTTGGGATTTTGGAGCATTTTCAAAAGCATCCTGATCTTGAGCATGCGGCATTGCGTTTTGCCGTGGTGCCTGAAACCCTCATTGCCGGGGGCGAAAAGTATTTCGATCTCGAGCGTTTTGGGGCGGACTACGCCTATGAACTCGTGGCCCCGGGTTTAGGGACCCTGGTGACGGAATGCTTTAATGCGGCCCGAGCCGTGGTCACGCTTCGTGGTAAGGACGTGTTCCCCGGGTACGGTAAAGATCGATTGGTAAGTGCGATTCGATTGATGCACGACTTTATTGATGATTTGCCTCGTGACGAATTGCCCGAACGTACCGAAGGGCATGAAGGGTATTACCATCCTGTGCATCTGTCTCTTATACACATCTCCGAGCCCACGAGACCGTACTAGATCTCGT
>CAMYAA010000230.1 GCA_947253615.1 uncultured Sutterellaceae bacterium | reverse complement strand
CGCGAGTATCGTTGTGGATATGAGCTCGAATTGGAAAATCAATTACAGCTTGAATTTAGGTTCACACGTGCTCAATGAGCTCGACGAAATCAGCCATTTGCACAAAGGTCATGTCGAACAAGCGGGCTTTGCGGTCTTGAAAGGCCAAGGCATTCCGTCCATTCTCGTGGAAACGGGCTTTATCTCGAATCCGCAAGAAGAAAAGTTGCTCAAAAACAGTTCCCACCAGCAATTATTGGCGCAAGCCATCATGCGTGGCATCCTCAAGCAACTCAAATCGGATCCGAGTTTGTTAACGGGCTAAGGGTGAAATTGCAATTTGAAGCCGCTTGAAGTCGCAAAAGCACCCTCAAAAACTATACAATCTGCACTAATACATAGAACATCCTAGGTTCCCTCCATTTGCGTTGAGGTGAACTCATGGGTTCTTCTCTTTTACTTTTTAACTTCGGAGTCATTATGGCACTGGTTTCCCTGCGTCAGTTACTCGACCACGCTGCTGAAAACAACTACGGCGTCCCTGCGTTCAACGTCAACAATCTTGAACAAGTTCAAGCCATTATGGAAGCAGCCAACGAAGTGGGCGCTCCCGTGATCATGCAAGCCTCCGCGGGTGCTCGTAAATATGCCGGCGAAGCTTTCTTACGTCATTTGATTGAAGCCGCCGTTGAAGCCTATCCTCATATTCCGGTGTGTATGCACCAAGACCACGGTCAAAGTCCTGCCGTCTGCCAGATGGCCATGCGCTCGGGCTTTACCTCCGTCATGATGGACGGCTCCTTAATGGCTGACGGTAAGACGATTTCTAGCTACGAATACAACGTCGATGTGACGCGTCGTACGGTCGAAATGGCTCACTGCATTGGGGTGTCTGTGGAAGGCGAATTAGGGTGCTTGGGCTCCCTTGAAACCATGCGTGGCGATAAAGAAGACGGCCACGGCACGGACTCGAAGATGACCCGTGATCAGCTCTTAACCGACCCGGATCAGGCCGCGGAATTCGTGCGCGAAACGCAGCTCGACGCGTTGGCGATCGCTATCGGCACCTCCCACGGTGCCTATAAGTTCACCCGTAAACCCTCGGGCGACATTCTCTCGATCGATCGCGTGAAAGAAATCCACGCCCGTATTCCTAACACCCACTTAGTGATGCACGGTTCCTCCTCGGTTCCTCAGGAATACTTGGCTGAAATCCGTGAATTCGGCGGTGACATGCGTGAAACGTATGGGGTGCCCGTGGAAGAAATTCAAAAGGCCATCCAACACGGCGTTCGTAAGGTCAACATCGATACCGACATTCGTTTAGCCATGACCGCGGCGGTTCGTCGCTTCTTGGTGGAAAATCCCTCCAAGTTCGACCCGCGTGACTTCTTGAAGGCCGCTCGTAAGGCCGCTAAAGAACTCTGCATGAAGCGCTACCTCGAATTCGGTTGCGAAGGCCAAGCCGCGAAGATCAAGCCCATCATGCTCGATCAAGTCGCTCAAATGTACGCTAACGGCATCTTACGTCAAGACGTCAAGTAATCTCGACGTAACGCCGTCCGTAAGGCCCCTACACCCCGAGATCGGTGTCTAGGGGCCTTTTCTCCCATGGGTCCGATATGCAACCTCATCAAGATACGCCTCCCAAAGACGCCACCCAACTCAAAGGTAAGACTGGCCTCATTCGCCTCTTTAATGCGTTTAAGTACTCCTTACAGGGCTTACGAGCCGCCTTTAAGTCCGAAGCCGCCTTCCGCGAAGAATGTTTTTTGCTTTGCTTGATTGTGCCCTTCGTCCTCTGGGTCCCGGTGAGCTTTGTTGAAAAGCTTTTGCTCTTACTCACCGCACTCTTGGTGATTCTGGTGGAACTCTTAAACTCCGCCATCGAAGCGGTCGTCGATCGTATCGGCACCGACTACCATGAACTCAGTGGTCGCGCCAAAGATATCGCGAGCGCTGGGGTGCTCCTTGCCATGATCATCATGATCGTCACGTGGGGCGCTATTCTTATTCGTTGGGCGTTAACGCTCTGGTAACTCGTCCATCATTGAGGTCATTACCCTACCCTTTTCTCTACACACCATGAAAAACTCTATGCCCATTGATACACAAGCGATTGAAAACGCCCTCGAAGCTTTACGTCGTGGAGGCCTTGTCGCCATACCAACCGAAACGGTTTATGGTTTAGCGGCCGACGCCGATAATCAAGCCGCCGTTTTATCGACGTATAAGGCCAAAGGCCGTCCGGCCGATCACCCGTTGATCGTGCACGTCGACAGTATCGATGCCATAGAACATTGGGCTCAGGAAATTCCTCCGGAAGCTTGGGTCTTGGCCAAAAAGTACTGGCCGGGTCCCTTAACCCTCGTCTTGAAGCGCCAAAGCCGCGTCGGTGATTGGGTCACGGGTGGACAAGATACCGTCGCCCTTCGCTGCCCCTCGCATCCCTGGTGCCACGCACTCTTGAGCGCCTTTGCGGGGCCCACCCATAAAGGCTTAACCGCGCCCTCAGCCAATACCTTTGGACGCATTAGTCCCTCGAGCGCTCAACACGTCTTAGACGATTTAGGCCTTAAGCCCGAGGGGAAATGTGACGTCATCCTCGACGGAGGACCGTGCGAATTCGGGATCGAATCCACCATGGTCAATTTAAGTCAGGGCACCCCCTCGATTCTTCGCCACGGGGTCATTACTCGCGAAATGCTCGAAGCGACCTTAGGCTTTCAGGTCCCCGACGCCGGTGCCGATGCCCCGCGTGCCTCGGGCCGTCTCAAGAGCCACTATGCGCCTCGTACGCCCTTGGAACTCCTTGACGAAGCTCCCTTACTCGAGCGCATTCGCGAATTAGGCGCCGGTGAAATTGCCCTTCTCGCGACCCCCGAATTGATCGCTCAATGCCCCGAACGACCCTTCTTTGTGATTGAAGCGAGTAAAGACCTTCGTGCTTATGGCGCAAGCTTGTACGAGAATCTTCATCGTCTTGATGCCTCGGGCGCTAAACGCATTTTGGTGCAGCGTCCCAACCCAGAGCCGGCCTGGGCGGCGATTCATGATCGTTTAGGTCGAGCTGCCGCTTAAGACCTAAGCACAAAGTTTTTCCTTAAGCACTAGCACCTAAGGAAAAAAAGCGTTATAACAGGCATACTATTAACCTAAGGCTGATGAGTCACGCTCAATTAGCCTTTTGTTTTTAAGGATTCTTCTCCATGATTCAGATCTACGGCATTCCCAACTGTGGCTCGGTCAAAAAGGCCCTGGCATGGTTTGAAAACCAAGGTACGCCC
>CAMYAA010000229.1 GCA_947253615.1 uncultured Sutterellaceae bacterium | reverse complement strand
GGGACTGGGTGGTGTTAGTGGGCGGTCGTACGGGCCGTGACGGTTGTGGCGGCGCCACGGGTTCGAGCCAGACGCATAACGCGAGTACGATCGAGACGGCTGGGGCCGAAGTTCAAAAGGGCAATGCCGTAGAAGAACGTAAGTTACAGCGTCTTTTCCGTGATCCTGAACTCGCCCCTAAAATCATTCGCTGTAATGACTTTGGCGCGGGCGGGATTGCCGTGAGCGTCGGTGAATTGGCCGATGGGGTCGAGATTTATCTCGATCGTATGCCCAAGAAATATCAAGGCCTCAATCCCACGGAATTAGCGATTTCGGAATCCCAAGAACGTATGAGTTGTGTGATTCATCCGGAGGATTGGGAATGCTTTAAGGCGAAGGCCGAAGCGGAAAATCTCGAAGCCACCGTGGTCGCGACCATTACCGAAGCGCCCGTTTTAGTGATGCGCTACGGGGACGAAACCCTGGTGCATTTAGAGCGTTCGTTCTTAGAGAGCGCGGGTGCCCCGAAGTCCCAAACGGTGATTGTCGATGCGCCTAAAGTGCGTGGGCCGCGTCCTTATGAAAAGCAGGGGAATACGTTTGAGTCTCGCGTGAAAGCGTTAATGACGGGGCTCAATCACTGTTCGAAGAAGGGCTTGATTGAGCAATTTGACTCCACGATTGGGGCCAATACGGTGTTAATGCCCTTGGGTGGGAAAACCCAATCGACTCCCTCGCAAGTGATGGCCGCGAAGTTCCCGCTCTTAAAGGGCGAAACGCAAACGTGTTCGGTCTTTACCTATGGGTTTGATCCTTACGAGACGGAAACCGATCCGTACCAAGGCAGTTATGATGCGTTGGTCTTGAGTGTGATGAAATTAATTGCGGCGGGGGTTCCGCCCACGGAAGTGTATTGTTCCTTACAAGAATACTTCCCGAGCTTACGCGGGGATGCGCACCGTTGGGGTCGTCCGATGGCCGCGATTTTAGGGGCCATGGATGCGCAGTGTGATTTGGGCGTGCCGGCGATTGGGGGTAAGGACTCCATGAGTGGGAGCTACGAAATGCTTGACGTTCCGGCCACGCTCATTTCGTTTGCCACGGCCATTACCGAAGCGAGTGAATTGCGTGGCTCGGAATTGAAGGGGCCTGGCCATAAGCTCGTTCGTGTGGATATGCCGCTCACGGCCGAAGGTCGCCTTGATCCGGAAGGTTACAAGCGTGTTTGGGCCCAATGTGAGGCTGCCAAACGTGAGAGCGTGTTGCTCTCGGGTTGGGCCATCACCTCGGGGGGCATGATGGAAGCGCTCTTAAAGATGGCCTTTGGTAACGATATTGGCTTTACGCTTGATCCGAGTCTTTCTGAGTCTGATCTCTTTGAGGCTAAGCGTGGGTCCTTGGTTTTCGAAACTACGGCACCTTTAGCCTTCCCTGAGGCTCGAGTGATTGGGGAGACGATTGAAGCGCCGCTTGTGCAATACGGGGACGTGACAGTCTCGCTCCTGGATGTGAAGGACGCGTGGGAAAATGTCTTAGAGGTGGTCTATCCGCGTGAAGCCACGTCGCGTCAAGCGTTATTAGCCGCGCGTGTGCCGATGGTGAACTTTACCGAACGTCCGAGCGCGCGTGCCGCCGGGGTGTTAACCCACCGTCCGAAGGCCGTGATTGCGGTCTTCCCCGGGACGAACTGTGAAGTCGATACGGCTCGCTCATTAACCCTGGCCGGGGTCGATGTTGAAACGGTGATTATTGCCAATCAGACGCCGAGTCAATTAATGGGGTCCGTGGACCGATTAGAAAAGGCGTTACTCGGGGCCAACATGATGGTCTTACCGGGGGGCTTTTCGTTTGGGGACGAACCCGACGGGTCGGGCAAGTTTATCGCGACGTTCTTGCGTCATGAGCGTTTGGCGGGGGCTATTGAGTCCATGCTTTATGCGCGTGACGGGTTAATGTTAGGGATTTGCAACGGCTTCCAAGCGTTAGTGAAATTGGGGCTCTTACCGACGGGTCACATTACGCAGGGGCAGGACACGATGCCGACGTTAACGTTTAACCGCATTGGACGCCATCACAGTGGCTATGTGCAAACGCGCATCAGCTCGGTTTACTCGCCCTGGTTAATGGGTGTGAATTGCGGGGATGTGCATAGCATTGCCGTTTCGCATGGGGAAGGGCGTTTGGCCGCGAGCAATCCCAAGGTGATTGAAGCGCTCTTAAACGCGGGTCAAGTGGCGACGCAATATGTGGATTCGGACGGGGCCGCAACGATGGCCTTCCCGTTTAATCCGAATGGGTCGACATTAGCGGTTGAAGGGTTAATCAGTCCGGACGGGCGTATTTTAGGGAAGATGGGCCATTCGGAACGCCGTGGTGAGTCCGTGGCCATTAATATCCCGGGCCAAAAAGATCAGCATCTCTTTGAAAGTGGGGTTGCCTACTTTACGGGGAAAGCGCTTTAATGTGGGGAGGCGTGGGCGAGAGCGCCCACGGCCACAATCACGCCCACGCTCGAGCTTGCGCTTGAGCTTAAGGCCCAAGTCCCGCTCCAGGTCTTGGGCCTAATCTTTATGGTGGCCTCAACGCCTAAAAAAGCGGGCCCAACTCGGCCCCCTTTCAGCCAACAAAAAGGGCCTTTCTCAAGCGTTTGAGAAAGACCCAGTGTTACTGACGAAAAGCTGCTATGGCGGTGGAGGCCTAAAAGTCCGTCACTGACGGGCTAAGCTCCGAGCGATAATCTGCCCAAAGCCCATAGAGCCCCCCTCTCACGAGGTGGCGCTTTAAGCCTCATCGTCTTCTTCGTCGGCGAGTTCGTGGACGTTAGGCGACAAGCTCAAGTGGTAGGTGTTTTCGTTGTCATAGATAAAGCTCGAGGCGATATTCACATTTAAGAAGAGGCCGTCCTCGAACTCAATCACTTGACCGCTCTTAAACTTTAAGCGTTCGGTGATCATCGGGAGGGCAATGGCCATTAAAGTATCGAACACGCTTTCGGGATCTTCTTCATCAAAGGCCCATTCGAGTTCGCGCATGCCAAAATTGGTTAACCCATCGGTGATGGCCACGAGGGATTGATCGAGTTCTAAATAGTGCACCATCACGAGGTTGCGCACCGGGAAGAGGGTTTGCTCGACACTGGTTTGATAGCACTCGAGGTAGAGGCGCGGTTCCCAGGCACATTCGCCCGTAAAGACGACGAGGGCGTCGGGGGCGTCGCACAAAGCGGCCGTGGCCATCACCATCAAGAGGGCTTCGCCCACGGCATCTTTATCGTGTGAGGCCGTG
>CAMYAA010000228.1 GCA_947253615.1 uncultured Sutterellaceae bacterium | reverse complement strand
TACGAGATCTAGTACGGTCTCGTGGGCTCGGAGATGTGTATAAGAGACAGGTGAGCTCCCTTCAACCGTAGAAAGGAAAAGCGCTCGAGCTTTCCCCTCCCCCAAAGACACTACTTCGCGGGCGTTGCCTTCGGTTGAGCCCCAGGCGCTTTCGCTTCTGCCTTCGGAGCTGGTAAGTTTTCAACCTTCGCCACTAACATCTGTTCGTGGACTAACCCCTTGATCTGTCGTTCGCGTAAGTACACTTCAATGCCCTTCTTGGCTTCGTCAAAACTCGGCGCAGGAATCGTCTTATCGTTTTCGACCTTCACCACGTGGAAGCCCATCCCCGTGGCAATCACCCCCTTAAAGAGTTCACCCTTCTTTAAGGTCGAGACCGCTTGACGTAAGCTCGAGACTAAACGATTGTCTTCGAGCCAATCGGTCAGACCACCCTTTTGGGCACTGTCCTTATCGATGGAGTACTTCTTGGCCAAATCAGCCATGCTCGCACCCCCTTCAATGTCCTTCAAGAGCTTCAAGGCCGTGGCTTCGTCCTTCACGACGATTTGACGCAATTGCACTTCACGATCCGCAATATCGCCCTTGGCACGATCGTACTCAGCCTTCAATTCCTTATCGGTAATGGGCATCTTTTCCAATTGCTTGTTGATGGCCGTGGCCATTAAAAAGCCCGTGACTTGATTGTCGAGTTCGGTCTTGACTTGCTTAAACTTGTCAAAGCCTTCGGCCTCGGCCTTCTTCGCCACGATTTCATCAATCTGCGCTTCGCTCAAGGGCTTCTTCGTGGCCGTGGGCTGTAAGGACGCAATGAATTCACCCACGCGACGCTGGGTCAATTCACGATAGAGCTTTTGCTTTAATTCTTTATCTAAGGGCGGGAAGTTCTTCGCATCACGTTCGCCTTCTAAACGAATGATTTCCCAACCTTCGTCCGTCTTCACGGGCGCTTTGGTCGTGTCGCCAAACTTCATCTTGGCAACCGCAGCGGCCATCGCCGGGGGATAAATGTTCGGGGAATTCCAGTCGAGTAACCCACCCTTGGGGCCCGACTGCTTGTCTAAACTATTGGCTTGAGCAAGTTCTGCCATGGGTTTCCCGGCCTTCATGTCGTCCAACAGGGTCTTCGCCACGGTTTCGTTATCCACCAAAATGTGACGCAAACGCACTTCACGCGTCCCGTAAGAGGCCTTGGCTTCGTTATAAGCCTTTTCGATTTCTTCGTTCGTCACGGGGTGCTTTTCGACATAGTTCGAAATGTAAACTTGCGAGAGCACACGATTGCGAATCTGTTCAATGCCCTTTTGAATTTCAGGGAGCTTGTCCCAGCCGTTTTTCTTCGCGACCTGGGCCATCACGTGCGATTCAATCGCCATCGTACGGGCTTGTTCTTCGAACTCTTGACCCTTCTTCGGATCCATCAAGACGGAATGAGGATCCTCTAATTGCGATAACGCATGCTTGGCTAATTGTTCTTGTTCATCAACCGTAATTAACTCGCCATTAACTTTGATCGGCGTGAACGCCGCTTGAGCAGCACTCGCCGCAAAAGCCGTTAATAACGAAAGGGTAATAAGCTTGGTCTTCAAATTCATGATGGGGCTCCCTCAGGGACCTTATTTTTGACAGTAATGTTCAAAAAGAAGCACCCAATCGCCCGTAGGGTCAAACTCGCGAGGCGATTGCGCGACAATGCTCTCTTTTTAAATGTGCCCAATCTATCAGTCTCACCTTTTGCATTTCTTATGTTTAGGGAAAATACGCAGTTTTCCTAGGGCCTGGTGTCGCTTATTCGCCACAGAAAACCGAACAGAGTTAACCACTCGTTTAATCAAAACGAACAAAGGGTGCCCTTATTTAGAGCACCCTTGTCTGACTGAGTCAATCGGGACGCTGGCCCGACAAAAGGGGGATTACCAGCTCCCTGATAAGCCCATCACCATATTGGTATAAATATCATAGAGCGAAATCAAGGCGCGTTCGTCAAAGTCAACGGGCAAGTGCGGTTGATGGCACGATTGAGTATTGGATGCCCCCACAACAAAGTACCCGGCACGGCCCCCGTTTTCTTGAACGCGACGCATCATGATCGTCACATCGTCCGACGTATTTAACGTAATCTTCGATTCGATATGCTCGATAAAGCGGGCGCGACGCGCGCAAATCGTCACCATCTGCGTGACGGATTCATCGGGCTTAAAGTCGGCGGCTTCCCCCATCAAGGTGTACTGACAATCGCACCCAAAACTCATCGCCGCCCCTTGGGCACGACGAATGGCCTCTTGCATTAAGTCCTGATTGATGGTTTCGGAGGCCCCACGCACTTCCACTTCAATGCGACCGCGACTCGCAACCACGTTACGCCCTTCCCCGGCCACGATTCGACCCACGTTCACACGCGTGGGACCTTCACTGTGGCGAGGCAGTGCCATAATCATCGTGGCCGCATTGGCGGCCGCCAAAAGCGCGTTATGCCCAGACTGCGGCATCATCCCAGCATGGGACTGCGCCCCCGTAAAGGTAAAGTCGAGCTTAGTCGTACAGAAAAACTTTTCCGGTTCGGAGTAAATCGTCCCGAAGGGTAAGTCCGGCGCAATATGCCCGTGAATCATCACGTCAATATCGTCCACACCCCCACTTTTCACAATGGGACTCGCTCCACGAGAGCCTTCTTCGCCCGGTTGAAAGATAAAGGTAAACTTCCCGGAGAGTTTGGCTTGATTCGCGACGATAAACTTCGCGAGTTGAAGCGCCACTGCCTGATGCCCGTCATGCGCACACGCATGCATGGCCCCTCGGTGGAGCGAGGCAAAGCCCTCACGAAATGGCACATGGTCCACGTCTTCGGGTTCATCCATCTTGATGGCGTCAAGTTCAACGCGAAAGCCGTAATTCGACCCTGGGCGATTGGTATCAAAAACCGCAATACAGCCCGTTAAACCGCCCATACGATTTAAGTAATGGCGATCAATCCCCGTTTCCACGGCGAGTTTTTCGTAGGCTAACACTTCGGCCGTGTCGCGACCGATCACATACGAGGGATCGATAAATTCACGACCCACACGAACCGTAAAACCCAAGCGTTCAAAATACGCGGCAATACGACTCGTCGCCATGAATTCACCCCAACCCACTTCGGGGTAGCGATGCACATCACGACGTAAACGAACGAGATCATCAAAGGTGACGGGATCCACCCAACCCACTAAGGAAGAGACGGGACTCGCCGGAACTTCGACATTAACAAACGGAGGGACGGGTACTTCTTTGGG
>CAMYAA010000227.1 GCA_947253615.1 uncultured Sutterellaceae bacterium | reverse complement strand
TACGAGATCTAGTACGGTCTCGTGGGCTCGGAGATGTGTATAAGAGACAGCAAACGAATCGGCGTCAACGGGTTTTTAATCTCATGAGCGAGTCGACGAGCGACTTCACCCCAGGCGGTTGCGCGTTGCGCACGAATTAATTGAGTGAGATCGTCAAATACGAGCACAATACAAATTTCGTTTTCGATCGTCATGGGCGTGCCATGGATGTAAAGCGGCGTATTTTTGTCGGCGTTTTCAATTTCGTATTCAACAATGAACGAATCATTGATGTCATTGAGATTGTTTCGCTTCGAGGCGAGGATTTCTGCAAGGACAGGATCGTAGTTGGCCAGTGTGGTTCCTTCGCTAAGGTTGTATTTGGACAAGATTTTCTGTGCGGACTCATTCATCGACAAAATCATGCCTTTGGAATCGAGCACGAGAACCCCTGAAGAAATACTGGTGAGGACCTTGGTCAAAAACAGTTGTGCTTCTTCGGCTTTCTTTCGTTGTAATTCAATACTAGTACGCGCTTCTTTGAGCTGCTTGATCATCATGTTAAATGATCGGGTCAGTTCGTTAATTTCACTGTTCCCAGAGAATTCCTTAATGGGTGCGAATTCACCCCCGGCAAGCTGACGAGTTCCTCGTGCGAGTTGAAGCACGGGCTCCGTGGTTCGCTTAGCAAAGGAGAGTGAGGCCGTCATACTCGCGAATACGGTTAAGAGCAGCGTTAAGGTCAGTGTGAGCTTGTAGAGGTGCTGCAGAGACTCACGACTGAGCATCATCGTTTGATATTCTCGATAGCCTTCCGTTAAATGCGCAGCATTTTTCGTGATGTCCTCTGGAATGGGGTACATCAATTGCAAGAACAGCGGCTGTCGTTTGGGATGCGAGGCGAGTGAGAAGGGATTTCCTGCATCAATCAGTTCGGCATTACTTTCGAGCACAGGAATGCGAACAATAACGCGAACTTTTAACGACTCGGGTTTGGTGGTATCGCTCGGATCAAAAGAGGCACCGTCAATACTGTTATAGCTTCCCGTGGCCTGAGCTGCCTGAATTTGCATGGACGTTGGCATGTCCGGCAGTAGGGCATTAATTTTGGGCCCTGCCGAAGCAACCGCAGTGCCGTTGGGTGTAAAGACAACGGCTTCTAACCCCGGTTTACTGTCGACTTGTTTGAGTAACTCGGGCAAGATGAGGGTAGGGGGTGTTTTGGAGAGAGCGTCCGCAATACGCTTGGCGTCTTGATCTGTTCGTTTCTGAAAGATTTGTAAAACGCCACGCGTAATCGTGACCCCGGACTCCAGCGCGCCTTCAACGCGTTGGTCAAACCACGAGTCGATATTGCGGCCCACAATTTCGGTGGAAAGCAAATAAATCGTAAACGTTGGAATGAAAGCGATACAGGCAGATGTAAAGGCCAGTCGGGCCGTCATTCGTGTCCCAAAGGTCTTTTTTTGGAAGCGTCGAATGAGTCGAATGATTAAGGTCACAACGACGACGGCCAGAATACAGGTCATGCCGACGTTGAGTAACAGCAAAATCGTGAAGTAACGATCAAAGACTTTGGCGTCAGCACTCGAGATGACCAGCCCAAAAAGCGCAATCACGCCAAGGGTGGTCCCAATAATCATGCTGTAACGTAACCATCGTGGAAGCCCTGACACGGTCAATCCTCATTGGAAAAGTGCGTGGGAATGGGCAGTTCACTCCAATCGCTACTGATTGACCAATCATCACTGCTGGTACTGGTGACTTGCATCGGTTTGGGAAGCTTTGTGTTATCGAGATAAAAGCGACTTTCGACCGTGTATTTTTGTGGATTCCCGATCGGGTTGTAATCGGAAATGCGCCAATGGTGTAAGTTTTTAATAAAAGGTAAGGCTTGATTGAGGGAGTCGTACTCGAATGACAGTCCATTGGTGACGACGCGATATCGACGTGTAATCGGATTAAAAGAGAGTCGAAGAATGGTCTTGGAGTCCAGGACTTTTCGATCGAGCCAGTACCAACGATTTTTGTTCACACGAATTTCATGAACAAAATACAAAGCGATTCCTCGTCGCAAAGCTTTTTGCAGCTCGTCCGGAATGTCAAATTCGTAGGACGTATTTGCGAATAAGCCAGGCGACTCCCCAGGTTCACTCAAGGACAGGGAGCCGTGCATTAATGTGGCTGTTTCAGCGTGGGCTAGAGAGATTCCCAAAGAGCAAAGAATCGTGAGTAGCACGCCTAGATATGTCAAAACCCTTTGACAGCGAGGAATCAGCATGTATTCAATCCTTGGTCTAATCCTTTTTTAGTAAAGCATAGAAGAAACCATCGTGGACCTCAGGAAGAGAGTCTTCTTTGAGGTTAGGTGATTTTTCTTCAGGATACAAGAGGATCATACCCTGCTTTAGTCCAGGGAGATCGATCAGTTTTGCATCCTTATGTTGCGCTAAAAAGGCTTCAATTTGATTTTTGCCTTCTTCAGGGAACAAAGAGCAGGTTGCGTAGAGCAAGTACCCCTGAGGTTTGAGCACACTCCAAAGACGATTGAGTAATTGTCGTTGGGTCTTCGCTAAGGAGTCGATGTCTGAGGCGCGGCGAAGCCACTGCGTATCGGGCTGACGGCGAACGACACCGCTTGCCGAGCATGGGGCATCGAGCAAGATGGCGTCAAACGGTTTATTGTCCCACCAGTCGTGTAAATCTAACGCATTGGCCGTTTTAACCGTGGCCTTTAATCCGATACGCTGAAGGTTTTCGTGAATCTTCTTGGTGCGTTGAGGATCGAGCTCTAAGGCGGTTAAATCACACGAGTAACGTTCTAATAAGTGACACGTTTTTCCGCCAGGCGCCGAACAGGCGTCAAGCACTCGATCCCCAGCTTTCACCGGGAGCCAATGGGCGGCAAGTTGTGTGCCCGCATCTTGAACAGAGCACCAACCTTTATCAAACCCAGGAAGCTCGTCAACATTAACTGGCGTTTCTAACGTGAGCGCTTCTTGGCCAACGATACGGCTTTTAATGCCTTTTTCTTCCAAAATCGCTTGGTACTGTTCAACGTTATGGTGTTGAACGTTGACGCGTAATGTCATGGGAGGACGTTGCATCTGTAAAGACAAAATAGCTTCCCATTGTTCGGGAGCCGCTTTTTGCATCTTTCGAATCCACCAGTCAGGGGCATTAAAGCGCACACTCGGGATTTTATTTAAGCGTTGAAGAATCTCTTCTTTCTTACGTAAGAAGTTACGCAAGATGGCATTAACGAAGCCCGCCGAGAACTTGGTCCCCTCAATGGATTTGGC
>CAMYAA010000226.1 GCA_947253615.1 uncultured Sutterellaceae bacterium | reverse complement strand
CTTGCCTTGCAGGTAACCAATCACCCATTGAGTATTGGGCTCAAGGTACCAATGATGATCGTATTCAAAACGACGGCCCCATTCACCACTTAAGCTCACACCCCATTGACGCCAGAGCGGATCGTAGCTTTCGTTATCGACCGTCACCGATGTGCCGGAGCGCCATTGGTTCACACGCAAGACGTAGTCACCGTAGAAGTGATTATCATAAATATCCGTTTGATATAACGACACACCCACGCTACGACCACTATTGATATGCTTATCGTTCATGGCATTGAGCTTCTTACCTTCTAAGCTAATACCGCGATAGCGCATCAAGTCATCTTCACGCTTGCTGTAGAAGCTATAGCCGAGTTCAACTTCTTGGCTCTTACGATCAAACCCATAGTCCGTCGTTCCCATCAAACGATGTTGACGTGCACGTGCCCACACACGTGGGAACGTATCCGTGCCATTAAACATCTCACCGATACGCTGATTCATCGTCAACCAATCATCACGCCAGAAATTCACGATGGAATTGGCATTGCTCATATTGGCTTCAATGAAATCGGAGTCAAGCTGCGTGATAAAGTCAGCCAAGTACCAAGCCCCATAGCCCGGTAAATACTCACTCGTTGGCTTGTACTTGAGCTTATAGATCTGCTTGGATAAGAGACCTTGAACCACATCCGCCTTAACGTCGCCTTGCTTATCCAACGTCTTAACCAAGATTAACTCACGATTTAACGCCGGCTTATCCTGGGTTTCTTCAGCAGCAAGATCCGTGAGACTTAATACGAGCGATCCTTCAATGGCATTAACAATGAGTTTGTCACTGTCGAGCTGATCGAGTTCAAGCGAGGTTGTATTGGCCTCAGCACCGTTGGTGCGTAAAACAATACGGCTAGCAGCATCAGCCTTTAAGGTTCCGTTGAGAGTCACCAAGGCAAACTTTGGTGTCGTAGGCTTAGGAACAAATGCATTTTCTCGGGAAGGAGCCTGAGCCAAGTTCAAAACACCACTTGATAACGTTAAGTTATTGAGCTGACTGTGCGTAGGCACATTCCATTGCGCATTGGATAACGTCACATTGATAGCAGAGTCAGTATCAACTTGTCCGGTAAAGCCTTCATAAAGCGCATTGTTAAACGTGGCGTTAATGACACCCCCTTCCGCAGCACGTAAAGGCGCATTAGCATAACGAACCTTATCGTTTGTACCACTTAAATTAATTTCCAACGTGCCTTTATTACTAGCATCTGCCACACCAATAAAGTCAGTGTTGGTAAAGGTGACTTTGTTGACTGTGCCTTCGTTTTGAGCAACCAAATGCTTCGAGTACGCATAGCGACCCGAACGATCCATTAAGCGAGACTCTTCAGATTCGAACCCTTCTACGACAGGCTGATCGGGGTTTAATCCGTCGAACGTTACGGTAGTTCTCGCACCACGATAAGCTTGAATATCGCTGTTAAAGAAACCTAACTCCGATTTTTCAGTCAAAACTGGGCCTGTAACGCTTGATTCTTTCGAACTAGCAATGACATTAGCAGACTGGTAGATACGAGAAAATACCCCATAATAGTCGCCATAGGCCGCAGTGAGGAATTGTGTAATTCCGGGATCAGTTGAAGGAATATTCTTATTAATTGAGGTATCGAGCATTGTATCAACGATATTGCCGTAATCAGAATCCTCGTCTAACTCAATAGGATCAGCATCCTCGTCCGCATAGGCTTGCTGCTCCAAAACGGCACTCATCATACTTTGGACAAAAGTCCGTAACGCATCAAATGACGAGGTGTTTACTAAATTCCTAATTTTCTCAGCCTTTTCTTTCACCTCTTCATCTGCTTTTTTCTGTTCTTCTGCGGTAGCAGCCGCGTCTTGCTGAGAGACCAAATAGGTTTTCAGCTTATTGGAATTCACGTAGTCTTTGAAGCGTTTCCAGTTGGCTACGTACTCTTGTTTTTGTAAATCATTAACTAGCCGAGAAACTGGTACATCTTCGTCCGCTATACTGAAATACGGTAAAACTCGTAAATGAGAGTTGGCATATTTGATTTGCGTATCGCTGTCTTCATCATCTTCTGCTGGATAATCAACAGTTAAGCCGTTTACCCAATCAAATGCTGAATTCTTTTTTAGCGATTCAAAGAACTTCGTTGCTCGAGTAGCATACATATCGTTGACTGGCTCACTAGCTTCTCGCGCAGCATTTTCATCATTTTCGTCAGCAGGTTTTGCTTGCGATAAAGGGGCAGAGATCTGTTTAGTTAGACTACCCTGAATAAAATTAGCGGTTAAGACACCGTTATTATCAGCAATCAATTGCCCACGGATTTTATTGGCTGATTTATTAGATTCAATCGTTAAAGCCGCCCCATTACCGTCAACGTATGCTGCATAACCTTTAACTAAGTTGCCGTCTTCGACGAGCCCCTTGCCGGTATCAAGGCTGCCTTTAAGCGTAACTTCGTTTTTTGCATCATCCTTAGACAGAACCTTGACCGAATTTAACGCCGAGGACTCCAGGCCATCAATCGTGGCCTTGATTGAGCCCTTCTCTGCAAATGTTTGGATCCCTTCGTTCAAAGCGCTAACAGAGACATTGTTTAAATTGACCGTAACGGCACCAGTACCGCGTTGGCTGATATTGATACCACGCGAGAGTATTGTCTCGTACCCGTCCGACACAACCGCTGTATTCTCTTTGGATAGTAATTGTGCATTAGCAACAACGTTTTTAGCATTTAAAACCACAGTTTGATCGTTGACTTGGTCAATCATCAAGCCAATAGCCATGGTTTGACTCGTCGCAGACGTGCGAAGCGAGTCCAATTGGACCATAGGTTCATCAACTAAAAAGCCTATGCTGCCAGCCGCAGATTTTTCTTGTGAGGCATTAGCAATAGCAATGACCTTTGTTGCGGGCTTTAACTCTGGCACTGTTTGGCCAGTTATAAGTAGAAACTCACGATCTGCTTCTTGCTCAGGCGTTAGCTTAGAACGATCCGAAGATTTAGCTCCGACCCAAGCATCGCTGTACTGAGCTTCATATTCGGGAGCGTAATGCTTGGCAGTAGCATCATTAAACAAGAAATCCTGAGCCTGAGTTTCGGCGACTTTTGCAAGCTTCCCTGAATGGATTTGTGCTTTTTCTGGAGCACTATTCAGAATGCTGACGTAAGGGCTCGATGAGGCTGAGGCCGAATCACTATTATTGTCAGGTTGGTCGGCGTAGGCCGCATTGATTTGGGCCACACTAATAAAAGACAGCAGAATCTGTCTCTTATACACATCTCCGAGCCCACGAGACCGTACTAGATC
>CAMYAA010000225.1 GCA_947253615.1 uncultured Sutterellaceae bacterium | reverse complement strand
AATGCGATGATGTTTCCACATCCCTTCATAAGTCGCCCCGTAGTGTCGCCAATACTGTGCGCGTAAAGCACAAGCTTCGTCGTGAGTCATGTTCAAACGCTCCATGATGAAATGATTCATCGCATCATGAATGGCGCTAAACATACTCTCTGAAGCATCAAAAATCGTGTTATCTAAATCAATAAGCCATAAGGGCAAGGTCTTCGGAGATGACATGTTTTTGGGCGTCCATGAAAGCCCACGAGTCTAAAACTCGGGGGGCGAGGTTAAAAAAATGAAAACCGTCGACCCGAAAGATCGACGGTATCCATATTAAGCGATGCGAGTCGCTTTCCCTGAGGTCTTTATATCAATCGCCATACAAACGACGTTGAATTTCGCGTCGTTGTTGAGCTTCTAAAGACAGGGTTGCCGTGGGGCGTGCCATCAAACGGGCGACCCCAATGGGATCCCCAGTTTCTTCGCAATAGCCATAATCACCCGACTCAATACGCTTGATTGCGAGTTGAACCTTCTTAAGCAATTTACGTTCACGGTCACGTGTACGTAACTCAAGGGCGTGCTCTTCTTCAATCGTAGCGCGGTCCGCTGGGTCAGGGACTACAGCCGTTTCACGCAAATTCACCGTTGTTTGGTCTGCGTTAGCACGCAATTCGGCTTCCATTTGTTGAAGACGTAACTTGAAAAATTCAAGCTGCTCGTCATTCATGTAGTCATCTTCGGACATAGCGAGGATTTCTTCAGCCGTCAGCGGTTTTTTCGTTCCCATAAGCTCTCTTCTTGTGTTAATGCCCTGCGGGTTCAATATGCCCCCGCCGGGACAATATGGAATATGGTTTTATACTCGAATTAACTTAATTTTTCCATGAAATAGCCTTAAAAAAACAAGGATTTCCCCTTATTTACAACCTAAGACTTTCCCTTAGACCAAACAAGTATCTAAGCCACGGCGAATCGCCTCTTCGGGCAAATTTCGACCGATAAAAACCAATTTTGAGTAGGGCTTTTCACTTCCCCAGGGTTTCATGGGTTCAGCGGCCATGAGCATATGTACGCCTTGCAATACCACTTGAACATCAGCGCCGTAGAGGAATAACAACCCCTTATAACGCAATAAATGTTCCCCATAGACATTGGTTAACGAACCCATATAACGTTCAAATTTCTGAGGATCAAAAGGACGATCCGATTCATACACAAACGAACGAATGTCATCATTGTGATGATGGTGGTGATGCGTGTCACTAAAGAACGCAGGATCCACATCAAGCACGTCGTTCATGTTAAAGCCGTCTAACCCCAACACTTCAGAAACAGGGACGTTCCCCATATTCACTTCAACGATCTTGGCGCGAGCGTTCATCTGACGCAAACGAGCCTTAATCGCCTCAACTTCTTCCGTGGTACACAAGTCGGTCTTGGACAATAAAATCTTATCGGCAAAACCCACTTGATCACGCGCCGCCGCTTCGTCGTTTAAAACCGACTCCCCGTGCTTGGCGTCAACCACTGTCACGACACCGTCCAAGCGGAAAAAGGCAGCCACGGCATCATCCATAAAAAATGTCTGAGCCACCGGGCCAGGATTGGCTACCCCCGTCGTTTCAATCACCACGTAGTCGTACTGAACCTTGCCTTGTTCGCGACGCAAACGCAAATCGGTTAACACACGACTCAAGTCGCCACGAATGGTACAGCATACGCAGCCATTACTCATCGTCACGATCTGTTCTTTTTGTTCGGTCACCAATAAATCGGCGTCAATATTTTCTTGGCCAAATTCATTTTCAATCACCGCAATGCGATGGTTGTGATCTTCTTTCAAGATGCGATTGAGTAAGGTCGTCTTCCCAGCCCCTAAAAAGCCGGTCAGGATCGTTACTGGAACTAAAGAATCTTCTTCATAGTTACTCATTGATATTCTCCTTATGGTGGGAGGGAACAGTAATCCCCTTTCCCGTTATCGCACCAATAAATGCAACCCTTTAAGATACTCGCCTTCAGGGTAGGTCATCAACAACGGATGATCGTCCCCACCCGCAAAACGCCCGATGGCCCACACATCTTTATTCGCATCAAAAACTGCACCCGCAATAATCTTTTGGAATAAATCAACGTCAATCGCGCCCGAGCAAGAGAACGTAAAGAGCTGTCCCCCTTCATTTAAGAGACGAAGCCCTAATAAGTTAATGTCTTTATAGGCACGTGCTGCACGATCGACTTGACGATGCGAACTGGCAAATTTCGGTGGGTCCAAAATCACCAAGTCGAAAGTTTCGCCGCGATCACGGCATTCACGCAAATACTGAAAAACATCTTCACAAACAAATTTCGCGCGATCGCCCTCGAACCCATTGCGCTGAGCATTTCGCTGCGCCATGTCTAAGGCGTCTTGAGAGCTATCCACGGAAATCACTTCATCAGCGCCACCTTTGAGCAAGGCCAACGAAAAGCCCCCGGTATAGCTAAAGCAGTTCAAGGCACGCATGCCTCGACCGTGTTGCTTACGAAACGCCTCGGCAACCTTTTGTGCCGTTAAACGACTTTCGCGTTGGTCAATATAAAACCCAGTTTTGTGGCCATGACGAACATCGATCCCGTAATGAACACCATCTTCACAGACGGGGACTTCTTCAGGCGGCTCTTCCCCCCAAAGTAACCCCTCATGTAAAGGCAACCCTTCACGATGACACATGCTCGCATCCGAACGGTCATAAAGGGTTTTAGCGCCCGTAATCTTCTTTAATAATTGCGCAATCAAAGCCTTATGGCGATGCACCCCCGCACCCACAAATTGCGAGACTAAAACATCCCCATACTGGTCCACCACCAAACCGGGCAAACCATCATTTTCAGCAAAGATAATACGAACAGCATTGGTACGTTCAAATAACGGAGCACGTGCACGAATCGCGTGCGCTAACTTCTTTTCAAACCAAGCTTCGTTGATCTCATCGTTCGCATCGAAACTCCAACAACGCGCACGAATCGTGGACTCAGGCGAATACGCGGCCCAAGCCAAAAATTGACCATCATGGCTGAGCACGCGAACCGTTTCACCCAACTCCGGCTTTCCCGTTAAACGCTGAACAGCCGTATCGTAAACCCAGGAGTGACGACGTAATAAAGAACGTTCTTTACCTTTACGAAGAATTAAATCAATCATCTTTAAATTCCATCTGGCATGTAACACATACCTTCAAATACGATTTGTGCAGGCCCCTTTAAAATCATGTCGCCTGACAAATCCCAAATAACATCGACGCTTCCCCCAGGGACTGTCTCTTATACACATCTCCGAGCCCACGAGACCGTACTAGACCTCGTATGCC